>CAZVMA010000209.1:0-5231 GCA_964628545.1 uncultured Pseudomonadales bacterium
TGGTGATCGACGGCACCGGGGCCGCGGCGCGGCTGGCCGATGTGGCGATCGCGGCTGGGCGCATCGTGGCGGTGGGTCGGGTGCCAGAAGCCGGTCGCCGAGAGATCAATGCAGATGGCGCGCTGGTGACCCCCGGGTTCGTCGACATCCACACTCACTATGACGGGCAGGCCACCTGGGCCGCGCGCATGGCGCCGTCCTGCTACCACGGCGTGACCACCGCGGTGATGGGTAACTGCGGCGTGGGTTTTGCGCCGGTTCGCACGCAGGACCATAACCTGCTGGTCGAGCTGATGGAGGGCGTCGAAGATATTCCCGGTGCCGCTCTGCACGAGGGGCTGTCGTGGGAATGGGAGTCGTTCCCGCAGTTTCTCGATTACCTGTCCGCGCGTCGGTTCGACATTGATGTTGCCGCTCAGCTGCCCCACGCCGCCATGCGTGTGTTTGTTATGGGCGAGCGCGGCGCGAACCGCGAACCGGCGCTGGCGGACGACCTGGTCGCGTTTCAGCGCATCACCGCCGAGGCCATTCGGGCCGGTGCCATCGGCTTCACCAGTTCCCGCTCGCTTAACCATCGCAGCAGCAAAGGCGCGCCGACGCCGTCGCTGACGGCAGAACGCGATGAGCTGGTTGCAATTGCCCGTGGACTGCGCGAAGCCGGGCGCGGCGTGCAGGAATTCATTTCTGATTTCGCAGATCTCGACTACGAGTTCGGGCTGCTGCGCGCCATGATGGCCGAGAGCGGTCGACCGCTCTCAGTATCGCTGGCGCAGGGGTTGTCCCCGAACGGCTGGCGCAGCGTGATGGCCCGCATCGAGGCGGCCAACGCTGAAGGCCTGGTGATGCGCGGGCAGGTCGCACCCCGACCGATCGGTGTGCTGCTGGGGCTGACCACCACGCTGAACCCCTTCGCCACGCGTCCGGCGTGGACCGAGATCGCGCGCTTGCCGCTGGCTGAGCGCGTGCGCGCGCTTGCCGACCCCGCGCGCCGGGCGCGACTGCTGGCCGAGCCGACTGCGCCCGGCTTTCAGCGCCTGTTCCGCATGATGGAGGGGTTGCACAAGGTCTGGGTGCTGGGCGATCCGCCCAACTACGAACCTGATCCTGCGGACAGCCTTGCCGCCCGCGCGGCGCGCGCCGGACGCGACCCGTTCGAATTCGCCATCGACGTGCTGATGGAAAACGGTGGCCGACAGATTCTGTTCATGCCGTTTGCGAACTACGCGGACAACAACCTCGACTGCTGTCGCGAGATGCTGCTGCACGCGAACGCGGTGCCCGGACTGGGTGACGGCGGCGCGCACGTGGGCACCATCTGCGATGCCAGCTTCACCACCACGCTGCTCACCCACTGGGGGCGAGATCGCACCCGCGGGGAACTGATTGATCTGCCCACCCTCATTCGCCGGCAAACCCACGACACCGCCCGTGCCGTCGATCTGCACGATCGCGGCACACTGGAACCCGGCATGAAGGCCGACGTCAACGTGATCGATTTCCAGCGCCTGCGCATTCAGGCGCCGGAGATGGTGAACGACCTGCCGGCGGGCGGCGCGCGACTCGAACAGAAGTCCGAGGGCTACCTGTACAACGTGGTCAGCGGCCAGGTGACCTATGAATCAGGCGAGCCGACCGGCGCGCTGCCCGGTCGATTGGTGCGCTGAGCCGGATCGGCCAGCCGCTGCCGAGCCGTATTCGAATGGATGGCCCGCTCGTCGGTATCCGCGTGCTTGACCTGACCCACGCGCGCGCGGGCCCGGTGGCCGTGCGTCTGCTGGCCGATTGGGGTGCCGACGTGGTGCGGGTCGAAGCCCCGCTCGATGGTCCCTCCGGCGGCGGCGTGACCGGCGCCCGACAGGGTGCCGACGAGCAGAACCTGCATCGCAACAAGCGCAGTATCGTGCTCGACCTGAAGCACGAGGCAGGACGGGCGCTGTTCCTGCGCTTGGCCGACGGTGCCGATGTGCTGGTCGAGAATTTTCGCGCTGAGGTCAAGGGCCGTCTTGGCATTGACTACGACACGCTTGCGGCCCGCAATCCCCGGCTGATCTATGCCAGCATCTCCGGCTTCGGCCAGGACGGCCCGTATGCCGCGCGACCGGGGGTCGATCAGATCATTCAGGGCATGAGCGGTCTGATGTCGGTAACGGGCGAGCCGGGCGGTAATCCCATGCGGGTCGGCGTCGCCATCAGCGATACGTCGGCGGGTATGTTTCTCGGGCAGGGCATTTTGCTCGCGCTGCTCGATCGCGCGCGCACTGGCCGCGGGCAATGGGTGCACACCTCGCTGCTCGAGGCGATGATGAACAAGCTCGATTTCCAGGGCGCTCGGTACACCATGTCGGGCGAAGTGCCGGCGCCGCAAGGCAACGACCATCCCACACAGGTGCCGATGGGCACATTTGAGTCGGCCGATGGGCAGGTGAATATTGCGGCACCAAGCGGCCGGCTTTGGGCGCGTTTCTGCAGCGCGCTGAATGCCGGAGCGCTGGCCGATGATCCGCGCTACCGATCCGCGCGCAGCCGAGCCGAACACCGTCAGTCGCTCCGCGATGACATCAACTGGCTAACCCGCCGGCACACCACGTCGGCTCTGGTGGCTGCGTTGAATGCGGCCGGAGTACCGTGCGGGCCGATCAACGATATTGGTCAGGCGTTCGAGGATGCGCAGGTGCGTCATTTGCGCATGGCCCTACCGGCGGCGCACGCGGCGCTGGGCGATCTGTCGCTGATCCGGTCGCCCATCAACCTTTCGCGCTATCCGCATCCGGATCGTTTTGACCACGCGGCGCCAGATGCGGGTGCTGACACCGATTCTCTGCTCTCGGAGCTTGGGTTCGATGCACAGTACATCAGCCGGCTGCGGGCCTCGGGCGCGCTTGGCTGATTGGCGAAGCGCGGCCGGCAGCGCTTCAGTGAATCTCGGCCGCGTCGCCCCAGGCCTTGCGCAGTCGCGCCATGTTGAAACCCGGCTCTTGGGCGGCGCTGATGATCACGCGTTCGCTGCGCGCGATCTTCGCCGCCGCGGCAATGACCTGGTCGGCAACGGCCCAGGGGATGACGACTGCGCCGTGCTGGTCGGCATGAATCAGATCACCGGGGTTGACCCGCATGCCCGCCACGGTCACGGAGTCACCGAAGCGCACGGGGTGTACGAAGGCGTGTGACGGACCGACGCGGTCGGCGAGCATCTGAAAGCCGGGCGCGATATCCGGCAGGTCGCGCACCGAGCCGTCGGTGATCACGCCAAGACAGCCAAAACCCCGGTGCACGTTGCTGTTGACCTCACCCCACCAGGAGCCGTAACCGCGCAGCGGGCCGTCCAGATCCTGGATCACCATGATGGCGGGCTTCGGGCCTTCATCGACGTACGCGTAGTAGGCGTCCTGCAGCGCGCGTGCCGCTGATCCGCGTAGGTCGGACGGATGTGCTGCGCGAATGCACGCGGTGCGCGCGACGCCAACCATCGGGGGCAGATCGGGTCGCGCGCATACCAGCGGCGAAACCGTGTAGCCGTAGCCGCGCCGCTCAGGCACCAGTGTCTCCAAGGCATTACAGACTGTAGGCGTATCAATGGTTTGCAGCGACTGACGTAGTTCGTCTGTCAGCATTTTTCGGCCTCCTTCAGCTTGGGCATGGCGAGGTTGCCAGCGTGCGGGCGAGACTTTGCTCGAGTGTAGCGCGGCCGTCCTCGGCCAGCCAGACGAGCACGATGGCCTTGATGGCGACGGCGACCGCGATCGGATCGTCGAACATCAGGTGGTGGTGTGTCCCCGGGATGCGGAATACCGGCAGCACACCGCCGGTGATCGCCAACATGTGATCGGCCCAGAACGCGCCTTCGTCGGCGCTGTCTTCGCCCAGCACCACGGCGCTGCGGCAGGCCATGCCTGCGAACTTATCGCGCTGGGTGATGCCCATTTCCAGATGATCGAAGAGTGTCGGATCGAATTTCCAGGTCCAGCCGCCCGGCACCGCGCGCAGACTCTGTTCCGCGATGTAGTCGCGTACGCAGGCGTGGGTGATCGGCTGTTCCGGCATGTAGCGAAAGCGGGCGAGTGCGGCAGCGCGGTCGGCGTAAACGCGGGTGGCGCGTCCGGGGGTTACCCCCTCACGCTCTGCACGCAGGCCCCACTCGACGTATTGTTCCGGCGGCGCGGTGGTGAAGTCCATGAAGATGATGCCGCCGAGCTCGGCACCGTAGTAGTGCCCCGTTTCCAGCACGGTGAAGCCGCCAAAACTGTGGCCGACCACGAAGGGTCGCGGCCCGAGCTCGGCTGCCTGACAGACCGCGTGTACCTCCTTTGCCAGTACCGCGCCGCTGTACCGTTGGCGCCAGCCGCTGTCGCCGTTACCGGAACTGTCGAGGGCCACCACGCGGAACTGATCGGCAAGAAAGGGCGCGACGAACCGCCACCATTCCAGATGAGCGTTGCTGCCGTGGACCAGAACGATGCCGGGTCGGCCAATCTGGCCCCAAGTCACGTAGTGAATATCGGCGCCGTCCACGTTGACCGAGCCGTGCTCGGACGGTGTATCGAGCGCCCGTCCGAACCAGAACGGCTGCGTCATGACCCTGTGCTCTCCTGCTGCGATGGGCCGGTCACGAGCGCCGCAGGGCGGCCCGGGTGACCGGACAACCCGCGAGGTTAGCACATGATGCGGGCCCGACTGCGCTCTGCGAATGTGGGCCAGGCGTGCTCGAACGTGCGCTGAGCGGAGGCCGCCGTATGGGCTTCGCGATCCAGCAGCTGTTTGATTGCGCGTCGCTCGGCGGCTTTCGCGGGCGCGTGTTCCAGCCACGCCGCAAGACCATTGGCGGCGGTTACTGCATCCTGATGCTCACCGAGCAAGCCCTGCAGGTCGGCGGCTTCGGAGGCCCTTTGGAGGGCGTCCTCACCGACAACGGGGGCAATAGCTTCAAGGGAATAGCGCAGTTGCTTGATCTCGATTCGCGCTCGGTGCAGGTGTCTGGCGCGCGCCGTGCGGAGCGCGCGCCCGGCCGCATAGCGAACCGCGTTCAGGATGGCGGGCAGCGTGGCGTTGATCCGCGCGTCGACCGTCGCAGGGGCGTCCAGCGCTCTTCCCAGGGCGATCAGCTGTGCCAGTTCGGCCGGAAGACCCGCAATCTTGGGTTGCTGCAGAAGATCCAGCAGGGAGGCATGGGCTTGTCGCCGAGCGCGCGTCAGCGCGCTGACGTAGCGATCCGTTGCGAGCGGCATGAAGTCGGC
>CAZVMA010000210.1:0-5227 GCA_964628545.1 uncultured Pseudomonadales bacterium
ACCGCCGCGCACCAGCCGGTTGCCATGCACCCCTCGGACAGGGCGGCGATGACCTGGCAGTGGTCGCGCACGCCGCGTTCCGCGCCGTCGAAAGCGCGCGGTTGCAGCAGTCGATGCGCGCCTAGCTCCTGGAGTAAGGCCACGGTCTCCGATGGCGCGCTGCGGCGCGCGTCGGCTGCTGCGGATCGTGCGGCAAATACCGGCGCCTGCGCGCGCAGTTCGGCAACAATGTCGGCGGTGGCGGCAATGGCTGACATGGCCGCAGTATCCACCGTGGCGAGCAAATTGAACAGGCGGACAGGCGCAGACGCCGGCTGCGGTGCCGACCGACCCCGTGTACCGGTCGGTGACGTTGCGCTCACCCGGGGCGCGCGAAAGTGCCCCCCTGCGTGCTGATACTGTCGGTCGGTGTCGGTTTTTACGGGGCAACGAGTTAGATCGGTGACAAACGAGTACGAGCAGCTCGCGCGACAGGAACTGGCGCGCTGGCAGAAAAAAATGACCCGCTCGCCGGGCGTGATTGACTCGACCACGCGGCGGCTGCAGCAGCGCGTAAACGGCTGGATTCCCGAGCAGGTGCATACCGCACTGACCGCCGCCGTTCGCCAAATGGTCAGCGGCGTGTTGACCGGATCCAACCTCATCGCCACCGCGCCGCTGATGGATGCGCCGCTCGTGGAGCGGGAGGCGCGGGTGCGCGAGAAGATCGAGCGCTATCGACGCACCGCGGCGATTGAGGGCGGCGTGACGGGCGCCGGCGGGCTGCTGCTGGGGCTCGCGGATTTTCCGCTGCTGCTCGGCATCAAGCTGAATCTGCTGGTCGAGATCGCGGCCCTGTACGGCCACGCCTGCAGCGATGTGCGTGAGCGGCTGTATCTGCTGCACATCCTGCAGCTGGCTTTTTCGAGTGATGCGCACCGGGCGCAGGTGTACCGGCATCTGGTCGCCTGGCCGACCTCGGCGGCCGACGGTGGTGCGGTAGCGCTCGACGATCTCGATTGGCGCCTGCTGCAGCAGGAGTATCGCGATTATCTGGATCTCGCCAAACTCGCTCAGCTTATGCCGGTGATCGGCGCCCCTGTGGGCGTCATTGTCAACAACCGGCTGCTGCGCAAACTGGGCGATACGGCGATGAACGCGCATCGGCTGCGCTGGTTTGCCTCGCCCGCGGCCTCGTCTCAGGGGTGCTGAAACGCGCGTGAACGGTTGCAGGCAGCGATCGGGCTGCCGCAAGCGTGCTCGGCTCTGGCGCTGTCAGCCGACTGCCTGATGGGTGGCGGCACCGCCCTCAGCGTGCGGCAGCGCGCCGCTCTGTACCTGCCCGCCCTTCAGCACTGCCACGATGCGCGCCGGGTCGCCCAGCACCCGGATGTTGGCGGCAGGGTCGCCGTCGACCACCACCACGTCGGCCAGCCGACCGGGCTCGATGGTGCCGAGGTCAGCGATGCCGGTCATGGCGCCGCCGTGCGCGGTGGCCCAGCGGATCACGTCAAGCGCGGGGATGCCCACCGCTTCGACATAGCAGGCCAGCTCACCGGCATAGGCCCCGTGGGGCAGCATGTCGAAAAAGCCGTAGTCGTCTCCCGGCACGAAGCGGACCCCGCGCGCGTTCGCCCGGGGCACCATGGTGCGCATGTACTCGAAGTCGGCTTGGTCGTGGAAGCTTGCGCCGTCCAGATTGGGGTCGCTGGCGGCCAGCATCGGCGAGTACATGCTTGGCAGCACGAAACTGCCGTGGGACAGCATCGCGTCCACGCACGCGTCATCCATCCAGTCGGCATGATCGATGATGTCCACGCCGGCCCGAATGCAGTTCAGCACCTGCGCGCGGCCGCAGACGTGCGCGCGGGTCCGGGCGCCGCGATCGTGCGCCGCCCGAGTGGCCGCCTCCAGTTCCGCCAGGGTCATCTCACGGCAGCTGCGCATGGCGTGGCCCTGGGCCGCGAACAGCTTCACGACCTTCGCGCCCCGCTCGATTTCGCCAATCGCGGCGGCCCGGAATTCATCCGGCCCCCAGCACTTCACCCAGGGCAAACCTTCGCCCGACTCGTTGGGACCGACTTTTGGCGACAGCGCGCGGCTGGATGGAATGAAGCGCGGGCCGGGCACTACCCCGGCCGCTAGGGCTTCCGCCAGACGGGCGTCGATATCATGAAAGGTGCCTGCCCCGACCACGCTGGTATAGCCCGCGCGCAGCGCCGTCTGCGCGTTGCCAAGCGCCCAGTACGCCAGCTGCATCGGCGGCGCGCCCATGGGTATCTTGTTGGCGCCGCCCATGCTGTAGGCCGCATGAAAATGGCCGCTTACCATCCCCGGCATCAGCGTCCGGCCGTCGAGGTCGACCATCTGGTCCTGCGTTCGGGGCGGCGGCCCGGCTCGCCACTCGGCATCCGGCACGACGGCGACGATGCGCTCGTCTTCCAGCACGACAGTCATGTTTGGGCGGGCGGGGTGCAGCCCATCCAGCAGATTTGCGTTGCAGAGAACAAGGCGATGCATGACGTGCTCCAGTAGCGGGTCAGGACGGGTAGGGGTAGCGTTCGCCGCTCAGATCGACCGGGCCCCGGTACAGGCGCGCATAGCGGCGCGCGCGGAATTTCCAGCCGCCCGCCTCGCGGACGACCTCGTCGTTGTAGCAGCCATAGACGCGGAACGCATCGCCGCTGGTCGTGCCCAAGATCTCGGTGACGTACGATCGGCTGGTCGCGCGATCGCCGTCTATCGATACGATGGCGGGCTGGACCAGAAATACCGCGAACGGGTAGCCGGCCATCGCGGCCTCCCAGGTGCGGCGAATATTCTCGCGCCCGCGCACGGGTTCGTCGCGCAGGTACCATTCTCCGTCCTCCGCCCATGTCGCGGCCCAGTCGTCTGCGTTATGGCGCATTACCGCGTCCGCGTAGCGCTGGGTCAGCATTTGGATCGCCAGGATGTCGTCAGCTTGGCTCATGTCGCGTCTCTCTTATCCTCATCGCGCTGTCTGCCCGGTTGCTCGCAGGATGTTGGAAACCGCTGCGCGGTTCCTCCGGTGCCTTGTTCGATATGGCCTTTCGTTCTTCGAAGAATCGCGCCGCGTGCGGCTCGATGGACAGCGAACCGGAAAGCTGCAAGATACACCGAAGATGCTCCGTTGCGCTTCCAGCATACGGATGTGCTCGTCCGACGCTGCGCGTCCGAACCCGATCGCCGCGCCGCCAGATAGACGGCAAACACAGGAGACCACACATGAGCTGGCAGCACATCAGACCCGATAGTCTGGCCTGGCAACCGCTGGGCCCAGGAATCGAGACGCGCGATCTGACGACTAAACCGTTCCCGGTGCGGCAATACCGCATCGCACCGAATAGCGCCGCCGAACTGCAGGGCCTGCTGCTGGTGCAATCCGGCGCTGCGGTGCTGGCTGACGGCGCGGGCGACGCGTCCCGCAGCGACATGCTGTCGGGCGACCTGGTCTGGCGCGCGCATCCGGTCATGGCGACGGCGGGTCCGGACGGCTGCATCTGCAATGCGCTGGCGTTGCCGACAGCGCTGGCGCCACCCAGCCCCGCGTTCGTCATCCGCGCAGCCGACTTGCCTTGGCAGGCGTTCGACGACCCGGCCGGGCGACCCACTCAGCCGGTGCAAGTGCTGCTGAACGGTCCGCTGTCGGCCTTGCGCACTCGCTTCGATCCGGCCTATGAAGCCGGCGAGCACTGGCACGATTTCGATACCTTGTACTTCATCACCGCGGGCGACATGCAGTTCGGCTTCGAAGGACAGTACTACGCAGGTGATGTGCGGCAGGTATCCGGGGGCTTCAGCTATGGCCCGGAAAAACCGGGCCCGCAGGGCGTCGAGTTCGTGTTGTTCAGCTGCGGCGGCCCGGTGAACCTGCACTGGAGCGATCTTCAGGCCGCTCCGAGCGGGCCGCTCTCAGAGCAATAGCGCTTACGGGTCGGCCAGCGCTCAGCGCGCCCCTGCGCCACTTGAGCGCAGCACTGTTCCAGGCCGTGCACCGGTATGTTCATCATCGCGAATGACGACCGCGCCGTTGCAGAGCGTCGCTCGATATCCCACGGCACGTTCAGACAGATGCGGTGCGCCGCCCGGGAACTCGTGCAGCATCTCCGGCATGCGCTCGGCCAACGCTGCCAAATCGATCACGTTGATGTCGGCGCGCTGACCCACCGCGATGATGCCGCGGTCGGCAAGGCCGAGCATGGCGGCGGCGCGGCCGGACAGCCGGTGCACGGCTTCCTCGAGGGTAAACAGCGGCTCGTCGCGCACCCAGCGGGTTAGCATCAGCGTGGGAAAGCCTGAATCCATGCTCTTCGCGCAATGTGCGCCCGCATCGCCAAGGCCCGGCAGCACCCAGTCGCACTGCAGCAGCTCGCGCATTATCGGCAGGTTGCGATTGTGCTGGCGCGTGAAGAACAGCGCCTTGCCGTCGCTGGTGCGCATGGTTTCCAGCCACAGCGCGATGGGTGACATGTCGCGCGCGCTGGCCTGCGCCGCCAGACTGCGCTCAGGTGGCGGCATCCAGTCTGGCGCTGGGCCCTCACCCAGAGGGAATGTCAGTCGCGCCCAGTCCTGCCAGCCCTCGATTGATTCCCCATCGGCGACCAGCTTGGCGGCGAACTGCGGATCGTTGATTGCGGCCATGCGCTGCTCGAACGTCATTGCCTTCAGCGATTTCCACGACGTTCGGCGTGGACGTTCGTGCAGGAACACCTCGGCGGAGATGCCGGAAATCAGACCGCCGCTGCGCGGAGACGACAACCCGGTGACCGCAATACCCGCTGCGCGCATTCGCTGCATCCAGCGGCCAACCCACGCCACCGCCTCGCTCGACCAGGCGACGGGCGCGCTCCAGAGCAGGCGACCGGTGATGCGTCCCATTGCCAGCATCAACTCGAGCTCACTCTCGAGCTTCGGAAAATCGGGGATGGTTTGAATGAAACCGCCATGTGCGGCGACCGCATGTGCGATGGCCAGCAGTTCCTGTGTCTCTGCGTGAGTGCCAGGAATATCGCGTCCGTCCGGCATCGCGTGACCACGCAGCCGGTTGATCGAGCAGCCAAACGCGCCATCGCGCACAGACTCGCGCACCAGTCGGGCAATGGCGTCGACTTCCGTCGCATTGGGCTGGTCGCTAACGGCGCGCTCGCCCATCACGTAGAAGCGCACGGCACTATGACCAACCAGGCCGGCTAGATTGATCGCGGGACGCATGTTGGCCACTGCGTCC
>CAZVMA010000211.1:0-2529 GCA_964628545.1 uncultured Pseudomonadales bacterium
TGCTCGGCCAGACGCGCAATGGCCGTGGCGGGTCGGCCCTCGACGATGTGCACCACGGCGTCGGGCAGTTTCAGCACCGACTGCCAGTGGGCGATTGCGGTCGCTCGCATGCGACGCATATCGGCCTTGATGCCGGCATAGTCGTCCGCGGCCTGCAGCGCGCCGGTGGCCTGGCCCAGGGCCGGATAGGCGCAGGCGATATGCAGCGGCAGGCCCAGGGCCCCCGCCAGCATGCGCGCCGTCTCCAGCACGGTTTCAGTCAGCAGCGCATGACGCGAATCAAGCGCATCCACGGCAGCCAGAATGCAGCCAGACTCGGGCCAGGGCTGATCCCGCGACAGCAGCACACCGCACGGCGCGCCGCGCATCAGCTGCCAGTCGAGCGGGGTACGAAACAGGTCGCTCACGCCGTGACGCGATGCCGCAGGCTTGATCAGCAGATCAGCGGCGTGGGTGCGGACGGTATCGAGGATCGCCTCCTCGGCGGAGCGGTGCCAGAGCACCTGACTTTCCAGCTGCGCAACGTGCGGCGCGATCGGGTCCGCGATTGCCCGCAGCCCCTGCCGCTCGGCCCCCTTCAGGGCTTCGATCAGCAAGGCCCGGTCGGCTTCGGTCAGCGCCTGCGCCTCTTCGGCCACGCTGTCCCAGATCACGGAACGCAGCTCCAACTCGGCGCCGGTGTAGTGTTCAAGGCGCGCAGCCTTGGCCAATGCTGTGGCGAGCCCGGACAGGCCATCGTTCGCGATCACAATGCGCCGCAGTGTGTGAGATGGCAGGTTCATAAGTCTTCCTCGTGCTGCGGGTGGAGCGTGGCCGGTCAGTCCGGCGGGCGCTGGATCGAAGCCAGAAACTCGGTCAGGGCGCCGATGGCCTGCGCCACCGTCGGCTCGGTAGTCGGATCGACCGGTGAGCCGCTCGCAAGTTCCGCGCCCCATACCGGCATGTCGGCGGGCCCGTGCGCGGCGCGTGACGCGCGGCCGTCGATGATCTCGGTGACAAAGGCCCGGGGAAAGACGCCGTCATTGCGGGCGGACAGGTCCCGTAGATCAAGCGGCGCGTTGCCGAGCGAGCCGGCGAGCGGACCGTCGCCGCCGCCGTAAGGGCCGTGACAGTTCGAGCAGTGCGTCTGATAAAGCGCTGCGCCCGAGGGCAGGGGGCCGCGGGTGCGGTTCACGAGATCGCCCACGCGGTAGATTCGGGTCGGCGTGATCAGGCGCGGATCGCTGATCGTGGCGCGGTGCGTGCGCGTGCGGTCATCGATGATCACGATCGCGGAGGGTTCGTTCTGGGGGTTCCAGACCAGCGTCCAGACCTCGCGTCCGCTGCGGTCGAACACGGGCTGCACGGCCCGCCGTGGTCCGCCTGCAAGCCCGGACCAGGACGCTACCGGCACCGTGCCAGAGCCGGCCGACAGATCGTTGCGCTGAAACACGGCAAGGCTACCGGAGAGCGCCGGCTCGCTGGCCAGCGGCTGGTCGAGCCACAGGTGCGGCGAATCGGGGTGGGTCGCCAGAAACAGCGTGCCGGCGCTGGGTGCCGGGACGCGTTCGACGATTTGCCAGGCTTCGGTCGGATGTCGTTCGGGGTCGGTGCCGACGGCTAGCAGTTCGGCATTGGCCATGGTCGCCGTGACCCAGACCGGCCCGAACCGCGTGTGGTCGTAGCTGGTACCCGCGCTGCCGCCGAACACGCGTGCTGGAATCTCCGCCACCACGGCGCCGGTTTCGGTATCCAGCACGGCTATCGCGTTGGAGTCGGCCGGAGTCAGCAGGTGCCTGCCATCCAGGGCAAGCCCACCCGCCCGCAGCTCGCGCACGGTGTTGATGCGGGTGACGTCGCTCTCGTGGCCCGCGGTCTGCTGACCGTCTGCGTTCAGGTCTGGGGAGGACGTTTCGGTGCGTGCTGCGTCAGCCCCGAAAGGCACGCGCAGGAACTGGCCGGTTTCCTTGATGCTGGCAATGAATTCCGGACGCACGCGCGAGCCCATGATGTCGGTCGCGCGGGGTTCCGGATGATAGCGCTGGGCGCCGGGCACGGCGCGCGCGGTCGCTCCGTTTGGCGGACTGTTGGCAGCGGCGCGCGGATAGCTGCGGGTCGAGAGCAGCCGCAAGGGTTCCAGCGTAAGGCCATCCAGCAGCACCAGCTGTGGCGGCCAGAACGCTCCGGCCAGCACATATCGATCGGCAAAGCCGGGATAGGCGCTGGCGGCAGCGGCGCGCGCCTCGAACCCTACGCGTACCGTCGCCACGCGCTCGGGCGGGTCCAGCCACAAATCGATCAGCCCCAGGGTGCCATCGCGGCAGATCACGTACAGGTAGCGACCGCTGGCCGATGCCGTGATCTCGTGCGGGCTGCGCCCGACGTCGATCGTGGTGATGATCCTGCGCGTTGGCCCCTCGATCAGCATCACCTGGCCGACGTCGTGCAGGGTCACCGCGAACAGATTCTCGGGATCAAAGCCTGCAGGGGGTTCCGCAGGACGCCGGCTCGGCACGCGCAGCTGGCGCCAACCATCCCGAATCGTCGCCA
>CAZVMA010000211.1:2539-5226 GCA_964628545.1 uncultured Pseudomonadales bacterium
TCGGGCACGGGGTGCTGCAGGAAGCGCGCCAGCAGATCCATCTCGCGCGCGCTCAGTACATCGCCGGTGCCCCAGTTCGGCATGCCGCTCGAAGCGCCGTAATGGATCACGGTCTGCAGGTACAAAGTACCGCGCGTGCGCATCACGTCCGGCGTCAACGGATTGCCGGCGGTGCCCTCGCGCAGTACGCCGTGACAGCCGGTACAGTGGCCGTAGTAAAGGCGCTGGGCCTCTGCGAATTCGTCTACCGTCATCGGCGGGCCGTCGGAGGTGACCTGATCAACGCGTGCCAGTTCGGCGAGCGGACTGGGGTTCGAGCCGAGCGGCTCGATCGAGTCGTATCCGGCCAACAAGACCAGACGCGCCCGCGCCACCTCTTCCGTCGTAAAGGCGGTGCCGCCCGGACCCCAGTCCTGCAGCAGGAAGGTCAAGACGGCGGCGATGGTTTCGTTGGCCAGGTACCCGTGGCCCGGCATCGCGCGGTCGAAGCGCGCGCCATCGACGTCGATCGGGCCGCGGCGACCATCGAGCAGCGCCTGAATTGGGCGCGTGCGGTCGACCCACAGCGATTGCGCGTCGCGCAGGGCGGGGTAGCGTGACCCCAGGCCGCGCCCGTCCGGCTGATGGCAGCGGGCGCACTGGGCGGCGTAGGTCTCTCGTCCCGACGTTGTATCTTCTTCCCCCTGCGCGCTGTGATCTGCGCGCGGGCTCTCATCGGCATGGACATGGCCCGACGCCGCGACGACGGCAAGGGCGGCCAGAATCCCCGCGATGAGCAGACGGGAAAATGATAGTTCCGCTCGGCACCGGATATCGGTCGGACGTCGGTTCATCGATCGGTTCCCTCCGGGCTGCTGCCGCTGTCGACGCGGCCTTGCGTCTGGAGCGGCAGCCGTCGCGGTGGCTCGTCCGCTGCCGCTTGGCGGCGGATCGTCTGCGGGCGCTCTGCGGCCAAGCATCGGCGATCGTCGCCCGGGGGCGCAACGGGGTCACTCGGTGGTTTCCACGGGTCTGGTTTTTACCGGTCTATGCACGTGGTCGCGTCCCTGCGATGCTCGCTGGCATGAGCTTGCCACCGTCGCTGTTGCCGCTGCTGCGGCCCGCCGCCTACCCGCACCCGTGCGGCGCCATCACGGTGATCGAAACCCACATTTCCTGGGTGCTGCTGACCGGATCTTTCGCCTACAAGATCAAGAAGCCGGTGCGCCTGCCCTTCCTCGATTTCAGCACGCTGGATCGGCGGCTGCGGTTCTGCCGCGAGGAGCTGCGCTGCAACGCCCGGTTCGCCCCGGACCTGTATCTCGGGGTCGTCGCGGTGATCGCGCATGTCGAGAGCAATCTTGCGGTGTTGCGCCCAGACGACGCACCGCCGTCTGGGGGTGTCCTCGAGTGGGCGGTGTGCATGCGGCAGTTCGACCCCGCCCAGTGCCTGGACCAGCTGGTCGAGCGGAACGCCATCGCCCCGTCGACCCTCGGCGCGTTCGGAAGTCGTCTTGCAGCGCTGCACGCGGCGTTGCCCGCTGTGCCGCTGCCCGCCGAAGATCTGGCCGCCCGAATTATCGAGCCGGAGCGCGCCAACTTTCGGGCACTCGCCGATGCGCCGCTGGATGCGCAGCTGCAGGCGCGGGTGGCGCTGCTGGCCAACGCCTGCCGCAATCAGGCATCGGCGCTGGCGGGCGATCTGGCGGCGCGGCTGCAAGCAGGCGCGGTTCGCGAATGCCACGGCGATTTGCACCTCGGCAATCTGGTGCTGCATGGGGGCGTGATCCAGCCGTTCGATGGCCTGGAATTCGACCTGAACCTGCGCCTGATCGACGTCGCCAGCGATCTGGCCTTTCTGCTGATGGATCTGCTGGTGCGTGGTCGGCCCGACCTGGCCTATGGCTGCCTCGATGGCTATCTGGAGGCCTCTGGCGATTACGGGGTGGCGCCGCTGCTGCCCTTTTACATGAACTACCGCGCGATGGTGCGCGCCAAAGTGGCGGGGATCGAGCTGACGCAGAAGGCCGCCGGCGATACCGAGCGCAGGCGGATCACCGCGCGGCTTGGCGCTCTGGTCGACTGGGTTGCCGGCATGCTGGCGCGCCCGCCCGGCCAACTGGTGCTGATGTGCGGGCTGTCCGGGTCCGGCAAGTCGTGGGTGGCGGAACGCCTGGTGCCGCGTCTGGGCGCGATCCGGCTGCGCTCCGATGTGCTGAGGCTCAGCATGCCGCATGCGTCGACCCCGCAGGGCGCCGTGGCAAAACCCACCCAGCGGTACGCGCCGGCGGCGGTGGCGTCCGTGTATGCCGAACTGCGCGCGCTTGCCGCTCGACTGCTTGCCGCGGGCGAGCATGTGATTCTGGACGCGACCTTTCTTTCGCCCGACGAGCGCGCCCGCACTCTGGCGCTCGCGCGGCAGATCGGATCCGACGCGGTGATTGTCTACTGCACCGCGCCCCGGACGGTGCTGGAGGCGCGCCTGGTGTCGCGCGCGGCCGCAGGCGGCGACCCTTCGGAAGCGGATGTGGCGGTGCTTGCTGCCCAGATCGAGGCCGCGCATCGAGATTGTGCGGCCTTTCCGGCCGCGCCGGAGCCGCTGATCCGCGTGCGTGCGGGTGATCCACTTGCCCTTCTGCCGGCGTCCTACTAGCTCGTCACTCGCCATGTGGCGATGGAGCTCCACGCTGATCAGCTGGTGCTGCTGC
>CAZVMA010000212.1:0-2721 GCA_964628545.1 uncultured Pseudomonadales bacterium
TTCCGGTTCGACTGGCTGGCGGGCGGCAGAGGCGGCGCCGGATTACGCGGCGCGCGGACGGTGGCGCACTGAGCGCCGACATCCTGCCGGTTGCGTTCGTGCCGCTGGTCTAGCCGGCAGCGGCACCGCGGCACGGGGCAGGCCTCGCGCGCCGCTCGATCAGCGGCCCTGGCGCGGAGCTCAGGGTGCGTGGATAACCAGGTCGATGCGTCGGTTGCGGCGTCGGCCGTCCGGCGTTTCGTTGCTGGCCACGGGCCGCGACTCGCCGAAGCCGAGCGCGTTCGAGTTCACTGGGGACAGTGCGCCGGCGCTGGTCAGGTATTGGCGTACGGCGTTGGCGCGGTCCTGCGAGAGTTTCTGGTTGATCGTATCCGAGCCGAACGAGTCGGTGTGGCCCTCGACGACCACCGTTGCCTCGGGGAACTCGGCGAGTGCCGCGCGCACCTTCTGCAGCAGCGGCTCCTGAGCGCGATCCAGCGTGGCGGCGCCGCTCGGGAACGCCAGCCCGATCAGGCGCAGGATGACGGCATCGTCCTGTCGCAGCACGCTGGCCTCACTCGGGGTGAATAAGGCCTGCACCTTGGCCACCCGCGCGCGCTGGCGCTCCTGGCGGGCAAGCACCTGGTTAACCCGCTCCAGATTCGCGGTGGTGCCGCCCAGTTCCGCTTCGAGGCTGGCAATCTGTTGATCCTGCTCTGCGAGCGTCTGGCGGGCGTCGGCCAGTTCGGACTGCAGTACGTCGATAGCTCGCTTCAGTGTCACCACGGCGCTGGTCGGGCCGGTGTCGAACTGCACCGGGACTTCGAGCAGATCGGCGACATCGCGCATCGCCCGCTCCCATTCGATCACCAGCGCCTCGACTGAATAGTCGTCGCTGCGGATGCGTCGCTCGATATCGGCGATGTACACCGCCTGGTAGGCGCTCTCCTCGGCCATGCGCGCCAGATTTCGGGGCCGGTCGGTATCGTAGCGATCCTCGTTCAGCGCTGCCTCGGCCTCCGCCAACAACGTAGTCGCACGCTCGAAAGCCTGTGGCGCCACACGCCGGCCGCGCATGTCATCGGCCTGAACCAGAAGATTCCGGGTTTGCTGCAGGTAGTTGGCTTTGATGGCGGCGAGCTCGGCCGTGCTGTAGCGCTCGACCAGGTCCTCGCTCACGTCTGCCGCCCGCTTTGCCCGCGACTCCGGGTTGCGCGTGCGCCCCGCCCGCGATGCCGCGCGCGCCAGAGCACGCTCTGCGTCCTGCCATTCGGTTTCCGCGAAGCGTCCAGCGCCCGCGAATTGGGCGCGCTGGCGTGCGCGGAGAGGCTCGCCGAACAGTTGCGCGGTATCAGCCGCCGTTCCGGCTGACATGTCGAACAACTGCTCCGCGGCGGCCAGATTGCGCTGGATCGACTCCAGATTGCCGCCGTCCGCGAGCGTGCGCTCGGCCTTTGCGTACAGGTTCGCCGCATCCTCGAAGCTGTCCGGCGATAACACCTCGGCCTGTGCGTCCCGGGCTGCAGCCAGCGCCCGATCAGCGCCCGTGAACAGGGTTGCTCGCAGATCGGTGCTGCTGTCCGCGTGCGCGGCGCAGGCAAGGCATGCGCTGATGACGAGGCCGAGAACCGGGATGAGCGGGCGACGCAGCATTGAGAGGTTCCTTGTCTGCAGAGAATGAAGGCGAATCGAGATCAGGGTCTGGACCAGATTGGGATTGCGGCTGGGCGGAACGAACTGACGACCCGCTAGATACACCTTACCGCGTCGATCGGGTCCGGAGTAGAGTGCCTAAGACCCCTCGGCACGGCGCGATGCCGGGACAAACGGACAGGAGCGGTGGATATGGATTACGCGGGGAGGGTGGTGGTGATCACGGGCGGCGCGAGCGGTATCGGGCTTGCCACGGCGCGTGCCCTGGGGTTGCGCGGTGCGGTGCCGGTGCTGGTCGATCGCGAAGCAGATGCGCTTGACCGGGCCGAGATTCAGCTGCGTGCAGCCGGCGTCGCCGAGGTGGTGCCGGCGGTCTGTGACGTCACCGATCTGGCGGCCATGCAGGCGCTGGCGGCGGATCTGATGGCGCGGTTCGGACGGATCGACATCGTCTTCAATAATGCAGGTGTGGCCGTGGGCGGGCCGATTGCCGATATGGGCCATGCCGACTGGCAGTGGATCATCGATGTCGACCTCTGGGGGCCGATTCACGGCGTCGAGGCGTTCCTGCCGCATCTGCGAGCCACCGGGCGCGGCAGCCATATCCTGTTTACCGCCTCGTTTGCGGGTCTGGTGCCGAATGTCGGCCTGGGCCCTTACTGCGTAGCCAAGTACGGGGTGGTGGCGCTGGCCGAGGTGCTGCAGAAAGAGCTGCGCGCCGAGGGCATTGGCGTATCCGTGCTGTGCCCGATGCGGGTGGCCACCAACATCGGTCAGTCGGCCCGAAACCGGGATGATCGCTATGGCGGCGCCGGCGCGTCGCCGCCGGTGCCGTCCCAGGGCGCCGATAACGCGGACCTGGCCGGACGCGTGCTCGACGTTGACGGCGTGGCCGAGCTGGTGGTTCGCGCCATCGACCGAAATACCCTGTACATCCTGCCGCACCCGGAAAGCCGAGCCGCGATCGAGCGGCGCTTCAACCGTATCCTGCGCGACCTGGAGCTGAGCGCGGACGACGCACCGTCCGGCCGGTGACCGGGCGCCGGGTCAATCCGCTTCGTGGGCGCTTGTGCGCGCCACCGCGTGCCA
>CAZVMA010000212.1:2731-5220 GCA_964628545.1 uncultured Pseudomonadales bacterium
GTGCTCGCTGATGCCGTAGCCGACTCGGCCCTCGGTATGGAATTCCGCCAGTCCCTCGTTTACGAAGGTCGCGCCGCCCGGCATGGGAATCTTGGTCGGACAGATCGTCAGAATACGGCCGGTGACATCAACCGGTGCGCCGTCAGCTGTACGGGCGGTGAGATGCACATCGGTGTGCCAGATCGAGTTGGGTCGGTAGCGCGTCTCGATCACCACGTCCACGAGGTCGCTGGTTGCGCCGTCGCGCTGCAGCCAGCCGGTACCGCGCATCACGCCGTCGGCGTCGCGCCCGCAGGCCCCGCCGAGCGCCAGATCTGCGCCGAAGTTCATGGAAAACCAGTTCACGAATGGCCGCGGGCCGGGCGGTGCTGCCCCCTCGGAACCGGTCGTCGGGCGGCCGGCGGTCGCGCTGTTGCCCGCGCCCCAGTCGCGCGGCCCCCACGACTTGTCGCGCACGCCGAAGCCATCGACCCGAAACGTCTCGCGACCGCGTGCGCCCTGAAGTTCGATCGTGCCCGTGGCTCGGCCGGTTTGTTCAAAGTGTCCGCGCGAACCGTTGGCGGCGTAATGGGGTTTGGCCAGCGCGGTGAAGTCGATGTCCATGCGCAGGTTCGCCGGCGCGAACCAGTCCGTCGGTCGCGCCTTGCGGCGCTCGAGCAGGATCGCCGCGTCGGCGATGTCCTGTGCCGGCCCGTCGTAGCTGACGCGCCACCGTCCGAACGGCTCGAGGCACGTCAGCGTCAGTCCGCCGACCGAGAGCGCGTCGTCATAGGCAGCGAGATCGCGGCCGATGTCGCGTCGACCGTAGGTGAACGCCACCCGATCTCCGCCGAGGTAAATCGCATGCAGTCCGTCGGCCCAGCCGTCGCCGGGTCGAAAGCCCATGCGCGTGAACATGGCAATCTGGCTCGTCGGGTCGACGAAATTGAAGTAGTAGCTTTCGCTCCAAGCCGGCGCGTCGCCGACCGGGTGCATGCGTTCGTCTTGAATATCCATGGCGGTTCCGGTTGCGGGCTGACGGGGCTCTATCGTAGCTGTTGCGCAGGCGCGGTGCGCGCAGCCGACCGGGCTTGTCTGGCAGGCGCCCGCGCACAATCGTCGCGCAAGCTCTGCTCGATCTCGGTGCGCGGGTCGCGGCTTGTCGAAGCGGATGCGCGCGCGGGGTGCCCCGGCGATGGGCGCCTGTCGGCCGCTCGACACGAATGTGCGGTAACTGGCCGGCGCGCCGTGGTTTTGCGTGATTTTTGGCGCGGGTTTTGCTTTCCACGTCCGAGAAGACGCGCAAGCGCCACTGGCGCCTAGGCGACAGCGCCGCGCGCGATCTCGATCCGCCACCTGAAGGACCTGGAGGTCATCATGCCGCTGCAGGCTGTAAGCAGAGCGCACGTCGATTCCACACCGTCCCCGAACGCGACCGACACCCCGGAATATTCGGGCCCGCACCCGTGGCAGATCGCGCCATGGGCGCGCGTCGTCCGGCGCGTCATGCGGCACCGCGCCTACACGCGCTGGGTCGACGAGTACTGCCGGCTGCTCATCGTTCAGGGGCTCGAGCATCTCGAGGCGGTGGAAGGGCCGTTCATCATCGTCGCCAATCACCAAAGCCACATGGACACGCTGGTCCTGCACGAGGCCCTGCCGGTCTGGCTGCAGGACAACCTGTTTTTCGGTGCCGCACAGGACCGCTGGTACGTCACAGGCCGGCGCAAGCTGGTGCTGCAGCCCTGGTACCAGTCGCTGGTGCTCGGCAATTTTCCGATCATGCGCGGCGGTGGCTTCAAGGCCATGGATTACGCCGCCTGGTTGCTGCAGCAGGGCGCTTGCCTGGCAATCTTCCCGGAAGGTACTCGCGCCACCGACGGCAGTCTCGGCTCGTTCCGCCACGGCGTCGCCCGATTGGCGCTGGAGCAGGGCGTGCCGGTGCTGCCGGTCTATCTGGACGGCCTGCGCGCCATGCGTCCGAAAGGGCAGCTGCACGTGAACCCGGGTCCGGCCAGCGCCGAGATTCTCGCGCCGCTGCGTTTTGCCGTCGGCACATCGGTGGCGGACGCCACCGCCGCCATGTACGAGGCGCTGAATACGCGGCACCTGCACCCCCGGCCGGTGTCGGCGATGCCGGCTCGGACGGTCAAGCCCGAGCCGCGGATCGTCTGGCCGCTGGGTGTGGTCGCGCATGCGTGACTCCTGGAGAGGTGATCGGGCAGGATTGGCGTAGCGCCCGGATTCGGGGATCATGCGGCGCCTGATTTGTTGCGCCCCAACCCGGAGACTTCACTATGTCCATTCAGCGCCTGCACGTTGGCCCGCGTCTGTCCCAGGTCGCGATTCACGGCGGTGTGGTGTACACCGCCGGCATCGTGGCCGATGACCCGAGCGCGGATGTCGTAGGGCAGACGCGACAGATATTGGCGCGCATTGACCAGTACCTCGCGGAGGCCGGCTCGGACAAGACGCGCATCCTAAACACCACCATCTGGCTGGCGGACATG
>CAZVMA010000213.1:0-5215 GCA_964628545.1 uncultured Pseudomonadales bacterium
TATCCATATGATCTTTATGCTTTTTTACCTGAAAAATGCATCGCGCAGGCAAGCCTCACACTGGATCACCGGACGCCATCGGCCAGGACGATGGCGAAAAATGCCAGCAATTGGCAGAATCGACCCATGACACAAGATCAAGACCGTCTATTAGGTCAGTCGCCCGCCATCCTGCGGGTGCTGGAGGATGTGTCGCGCGTGGCGCCGCTCGACAAACCGGTGCTGGTCGTCGGCGAGCGCGGCACCGGCAAGGAGCTGATTGCCGCCCGCATGCACTACCTGTCGAACCGCTGGTCCGGGCAGTTTCTCAAGCTGAACTGCGCCGCCATCAGCGACAGCCTGCTGGAAACCGAGCTGTTCGGCCACGAAGCGGGTGCTTTCACGGGCGCCACCCGCGCCCACCAGGGGCGGTTTGAACGGGCCGACGGCGGCACGCTGTTTCTGGACGAGCTGGCCAACACGTCGCTGCGAGTGCAGGAACAGATCCTGCGGGTGATCGAGTACGGCGAATTCGAGCGCGTGGGGGGCAGCCGGACGCTGCGCACCAATGTGCGGCTGGTCGCCGCCACCAATGAGGATCTACCCGCCCTCGCAAGCGCTGGCCGCTTCCGACACGACCTGCTGGATCGGCTGGCGTTCGACGTGATCACTCTGCCGCCGCTGCGGGCCCGAGAGGAGGGCATTCTGCTGCTTGCCGACCACTTCGCGATTCAAATGACGCAGTCGCTGGGACGCGCCGTATTCGCTGGATTTGCTGCATCTGCCCGACGGGCGCTGATCGCTCACGGCTGGCCGGGCAACGTGCGGGAATTGAAGAACGTCGTCGAGCGCGCGGTCTACCGGGCTGACCCGGACGCCGTGATCGAGGAGATCACCTTCGACCCCTTCGAATCGCCCTTCCGGCCTGCCAGCGCTGTCGGCTCGACGACGGCCACTACGCCCGCAGCCACGCCGGGCACCACGCCGGGCACCACGCCGGGCACCGGAAAACCGACGGCCGCGATCGACTGGCCGATCGATTTTCGCTCGACACTGGAGGCGCGCGAGCTGGAGCTGCTGCAAGCGGCAATGGCGCACGCCCGCTTTCACCAGCGACAGGCCGCGGGACTGCTTGGCCTGACCTACGATCAGTTGCGCGGCTATCTGAAGAAGTACAACCTGACGCGCGGAACATCCACTGAACGGGGGCGACCATAATCATGCGTTGGCTGCGAATTGGGCTCGCTATAGTTGGGCTGTACGTGCTGGTGGTGATCGGCTTCGAAGCGATGCTCGGCTACTTCCAGCCCAAGGGCGGCAACACCATCGTCATCACCACCACGGACGCGTCCGGCGCTCAGCACACCCGCGTCGTCTCGCGGCTGGAGCACGCGGGCCAGCTTCACATCGCCGCCAATCACTGGCCGCGCGAGTGGTACCGTCAGGTGCTCGCGAACCCGGCGCTCGAGGTCGATCTGCCGGAGGGCCGAAAGCCCTTCACGGCCGTGCCGGTATCTGACGCTGAACACGACGCACTCATGGCGGCCCATCCGCACAGCCTCGGCTTCCGCATTCTGACCGGGTTTCCGCCACGGCGTTTCGTGCGTCTGGAATCACGTGCGGAAGCCAGCATGCCGCCGATGCCGGCCACGACATGACCGGCGACGCGTTGCCGCCGCTGACCGACAACCTGGACCAGGCCGAAGCGGATCTGGCCGAGCACGGCATCTGTTTCGTCACCGGCATACTGTCGCCGGCGACCCTTGCGGACGCGCGCGACGCGCTGTACCGAGCGGCCCGGCAGGACACGCAGCGGGGCACGCGCCAGAACGGCTTTGGGCTCGACTACGGTGACCGCAATCACCGCGTGTGGAACGTGCTGTCGCGTGATCCAGTCTTCGTCGAGCTGGCAGAACACCCAGCCGCCTTGCGCCTGGTGCGCGCCACGATCGGCTGGCCCGCGCTGCTTGGCAACCTCTCGGCCAACATCACCCTGCCGGGCGCCAGCGGCGGCGTGCTGCACGCCGATCAGATATTCGTGCCGGAACCCTGGCCGCCCCACGCCCCCCAGGGCTGCAACGTGGCCTGGTGCCTAGACCCGTTCACGGCCGAAAACGGCGCCACGCGCTTCGTGCCGGGCAGCCACCGAAAGAACCGCACGCCCCGCCCTGACGATAACGATGGCGACGGGGACGGAAGTCATCCCGCCATCGCGCCCGCAGGCACGATGATCGCGTTCGAAAGCCGTCTCTGGCACCGCACCGGGTCGAACACCAGCACGGATGCTACGCGTGCCGGGCTATTCGCCTGGTACTCGAAGCCGATCTATCGCACGCAGGAAAACTGGTTTTTGTCGCTGAGTCCGTGGGTGCTGGAAGGCGCGTCCGACGAACTGCTGACGCTGCTTGCATATCGCAGTGAGGGCTTCGGGTTGGTCAACGGCCGCTCGCCGCGCTGACGCGACCCGCTCATATCCAGGGGCTGATCAGGCCGGCAGCGCGTCCAGCACCAGTTTGACGCCGAGCACGATCATCAGTCCGTAAATCAGCCGATAAAAGCGCTCGGGGTCAAGGCGCCGCACCAGCCACACGCCCGCGAAGGTGCTGGCGATGGCGAGCGGCATCAGCGCCGCGGCGATCGTGAGGTTGGCGCGATCAAGCTCGCCCAGCGCCAGAAACGCCGGCACTTTGGCCCAATTGATCAAGGCGAACAGGATTGCGCTGGTGCCCGCGTAGACCGTGTGCGGCAGCTGCCTAGGTGTTACCCACATCTGGTACGGCGGCCCGCCGATATGCGCCAGCTGGCTGGTGAACCCGGTCGCCACCCCGAACAGGCTGCCCACCCAGCCTGGCGACCGACTGGCCGCTACGACGCGCCCCCCCCGCTCGATCCACAAGCGCCAGAGCCCGAACACGACGGTAATGCCGCCCAGCACGGCCATTACGATCGCAACCGGCATCACGGCAGCGAACAGATAGGCGACCGCGATGCCCACCAGTGCGCCGGGCAGCATCCAGGCGACAACAAATCGGTCCCACTCCCGGCGAAAATTCCAGACGCTGACCACGTCCTGCACCAGCAGAATCGGCAGCACGATACCGGCCGCCTGGGTGGGCGGCACCACCAGCGCCAGAATCGGGGTGGCCAGGGAACCAAGGCCGGAGAAGCCGCCCTTGGCCAATCCGAGCAGCACAATCGCGATGGTGGCGGCGACCAGAAAGGCGGGATCAGTCAGCATTGGGCTTGGTTCCTTGCACTGTGGTCGCGCGGGCTGCTTGCTGAGGGCGTCGGTTCGCGTCAGAGCGAACGGGCGAACCGCAGCGGAGGCTAGCACAGGGATCACCCGCATCGCTGCGGCGATCCGTTCGGACGAGTCACCCAGACGCGCGTGCTATGCTCGCGCCACCATGGAAGCCGCCCATAGCCCCGAGACCGCACCCCTTGTCGCCATCATCGGCGCAGGCCCGGCCGGTCTGGCAGCCGCCGAAGTGCTCGCCGGGCACTACCGCGTGCGCATCTTTGACTGCATGCCGGCCCCGGCACGAAAGTTTCTGCTGGCGGGCAAGAGCGGCCTCAATCTGACCCACGCCGAATCGTTTCCGGCCTTCCTGGCGCGCTATGCCGCATTGCCGCCAGCGCTCGAAGGCGCATTGCGCGAGTTCCCGCCCGAAACCGTGCGCGCGTGGTCCGAGGGTCTCGGCTGCCCAACCTTCGTCGGCTCATCTGGTCGCGTATTCCCAACGGTGATGAAGGCGTCGCCGCTGCTGCGCGCCTGGCTGACCCGTCTTGGGGCCGCAGGCGCCAGCCTGCATCTGCGCCATCGATTCATCGGGTGGACCGCAACCGGATCTCTGGCTTTTACCACCCCCGACGGCATGACGAAGGTCGACGCGGACGCCACGTTGCTGGCGCTGGGCGGCTCCAGCTGGCCGCGACTGGGCACCGATGGCGCATGGGTTGATTTGTTGCGCACGAGCGGCGTGGAGGTGGCATCGCTTACGGCCGCGAACTGCGGCTTTGATGTGGTCTGGCCGCCGGGTTTTGGCGAGCGTTTCGCCGGCACGCCCCTGCGCGGCATCGCGCTTGGCGCAGACGGCACCCGGGTGCGGGGGGACGTGATGATCACCGGCGGAGGCATCGAGGGGGGCCCCGTCTACACGCTGTCCCGCGCGCTGCGCGAGGCGATCACACACGGGGGTCAAACTACCCTGATGCTTGATCTCGCCCCCGATCGCTCGCTGGTCCACTTGACCCAAGCGCTCGAGCGACCCCGAGGCAAATCAAGCCTCGCCAATCATCTGCGCAAGGTCACCGGCCTCACGCCCGAAAAACGCGCGCTGCTGCTGGCCGCGCTGACGCCATCGGGCGCGTCGACAGACGCGCCAACGATCGCCCGCCTGATCAAGGCGCTGCCGCTGACGTTGACCGCGCCGCGACCCATCGCCGAGGCCATCAGCAGCGCGGGCGGCGTACGCTTCGAAGCGCTGACCGACGACTTCATGGTACGCGCGCGGCCGGGCGTATTCGCTGCGGGCGAGATGCTCGACTGGGAGGCGCCGACCGGCGGCTATCTGCTGACGGCCTGCCTGGCCACCGGTCGCGCCGCCGCACGCGGCATCGATCGATGGCTGCGTGGGAAGCAATCCGAGACCCTTAGAACGGCAGCTCAACCCCGGGCCATACCGAACTGAGCGCACGCCGGAAATCGGCCTGAATGCGGCCTAGCGCCGCGTCGTTATCCGCCTCGAACCGCAGCACCACCACCGGCGTGGTATTGGACGCGCGCGCCAGACCGAACCCGTCGGCGTACTCCACGCGCACGCCGTCGATGGTGATCACCTCGCGCGCGTCGCTGAACGGCATGGCCTCGCGCAGCCGCCGCACCAGCTCGAAGGGTTCGCCTTCCTGCATGCGGATATTCAGCTCCGGTGTGCTGACGGCATCCGGCAGCGCTTTCAGCAGCGCGTTGCCGTCTGGCGCCCGGGACAGGATCTCAAGCAGGCGCGCGCCGGCGTACAGGCCGTCGTCGAAACCAAACCATCGCTCGCGGAAAAACATGTGCCCGCTCATCTCGCCGGCCAGCGGTGCGCCCGTTTCCTTCAGCTTGGCCTTCACCAGCGCGTGACCGGTATTCCACATGGTCGGTCGTCCGCCGCGCGCGCGCACCCAGCCCGCCAGATTACGCGTGCACTTGACGTCGTAGATGATCTCGCCGCCCGGCACGCGGTCCAGCACG
>CAZVMA010000214.1:0-2037 GCA_964628545.1 uncultured Pseudomonadales bacterium
CTCTTTCTCCAAGCCGGAAGAGCTCCTCCCGAGAACCTGATCACACACCCATCGCCCACCAACCTGTTTGGCCTCGACCGGCCCGGTCGCGAGGCCTTCTTCGTTGCGCACGGAGAAAAGGCGTTTCGTGCCCGGCAGGTCATGAAGTGGGTCTATCACGCGGGCGTCATCGATTTCGAAAGCATGACTGATCTGTCGAAGCGACAGCGCGATCGCCTGAGCGCGATCGCGTGTCTGGCGCTGCCAGAGATTGTGACCCGCCATGAATCACGGGACGGGACGATCAAATGGGCCGTTCGGGTGGCAAATGGCAACTGCGTGGAGACCGTGCTGATCCCCGAGCGCGGCCGCAATACGCTGTGCGTGTCATCGCAGGTGGGCTGCATGCTTGACTGCAGCTTTTGCTCGACCGGCAAACAGGGCTTCAACGGCAACCTGTCGGCGGCTGACATCATCGGTCAGGTCTGGCTGGTCAATCGCGAACTGGCTGCGCGCGGCGAGGCCGTGACCAACGTCGTGCTGATGGGCATGGGCGAGCCGCTGCTCAATTTCGACAATGTCCTGATCGCCACCAATCTGATGACCGAGGATCTCGCCTTCGGTCTCTCGAAGCGCCGGGTCACGGTCAGCACGGCGGGCGTCGTGCCCGGTATTCGCCAGCTGGCTGCGCACACGGATGTCGCCCTGGCCATTTCGCTGCATGCGCCGAACGATGCGCTGCGCGATGTGCTGGTACCGATCAACCGCAAGTATCCCATTGCCGAACTGCTCGACGCCTGCCGCCACTATCTCTCCGGGTTGGGTCCCCATCGCTCAATCACGATCGAGTACACCCTGCTGCGGGGCGTGAACGACTCGCTCGATCACGCGCGCGAGCTGGCCGCGCTGCTGCGGGATGTACGCTGCAAGATCAATCTGATTCCGTTCAATCCCTTCCCTGGATCTGGCTACGAGCGACCCGATCTGGAAGCGGTGCGTGCATTCCAAACCCTGCTCCTGAATGCCGGTTACGCCACCATGCTGCGGACCACGCGTGGTGACGACATCAACGCCGCGTGCGGTCAGCTGATTGGCCAGGTCGCGGATCGGACGCAGCGACAGGCGCGATATATTGCCCGCGTGCAGGCTGGGGCAGCGGCCTGATGGGTTGGCCCAGGTGGCAGACGCTCGCCTGCGGAACGCTGCTGATGGTGGCGGGCTGCGCGTCCGATAGCAGCGGTACGCAACCGGCGTCCGCCGAGGCGCGTCTGGAGGCGCAGATCAATCTGGCGCGCGGCTACCTGGAGTCAGCGGATCCGGCGCGAGCACGGGCGCCGCTGGATCGGGCGCTCGCCATCGAACCGGGGTCGGCCGACGCGCTTGGACTTTACGCGGTGTACTTCCTGCGCGAGAGCGAGCCGGAGCTGGCCGAGCAGTACTACAAGCGGGCGTTACGTTCCGACCCCGACCACGCGCCGAATCTGAACAACTATGCGGCTCTGTTGGTCGCGCAAGGTCGCTACCGGGAGGCCGTTGCGCCCCTTCAGCGTCTGGTAGCGGATACTGGATACCGCGGTCGACCGATGGCGTTTGCGAATCTTGGCCTCGCGGAGCGACAGCTGGGCGATATCGCCGCGGCTCGGGATGCCTTCGAGCGGGCCATTGCGCTGGAGTCCGGCCAACCGGAGGCACGGCTGGCGCTGGCTGAGCTTGACCTGGCGGGTGGGCGCGCGGTTTCGGCGCTGACTCACTACGAGATCTATCGGGGCAACGCCCGACCGACAGCGGCGAGCCTGTGCGTGGGCCTTCGGATCGCGCGCGCTGTGGGGGATGCCGATGAAGCGGCAAGCTTTAGGCTCTCCCTGCGCAATCTCTTCCCGGACGCGCCGGAAAACATCCACTGCGAAACGGCGCCCTGATACAGTCGCGCGACGACTGGGCGTCGCCATTTCGGGGCAGCAACAAAGGCGGCAGGCATGGAAGCAGGAATCGGACCGGGACAGCAACTTCGTGCCGAACGGGAGGCGCTGGGCGTAACCGTCCGGGAGGTTGCCGACA
>CAZVMA010000214.1:2047-5209 GCA_964628545.1 uncultured Pseudomonadales bacterium
TCAATCTGTCCATGGTCGTGATTCAGGCGCTGGAAGACGACGACTACGATCGGCTGCCTGGCGTGGTGTTCACCCGGGGTTACGTGCGGGCCTACGCGCGGCTGCTGGATATCGACCCGGCGCCCCTGCTGCAGCGCTTGCCCGCCCCCGGGTCAAGTTTTGAAGCGCATGGCGCTGCGCCCGAAAGCAGCGTCGCGGAGTGGATCCGCCGTCGGCCGGCGCTGGTGCTGACTGCCCTGGGGGCGGTCGCTGTCGCAGTCGTGATCAGTCTGGCTGTGCTGCTGTGGCCCGAGGACGGCATCGAATCGCTCTGGCGCGCGGTAGACTCGCCCGAAGTGGCGGTGCCCCCGGTCGAAGCCGATGCCGCGTGGGAGTGGGAGCAGGCGCAGCAGTCAGGCCCGGGAACGGAGTTCGGTGGCGCGTCCGCCGATGGCGCTGAATCAGCGGGCTCCGCCGACTCGGCCGCCGCAACATCCACAGCTGGATCTACTTCGGGTTCGGGCGGCGTCGAGCCGCAGACGCTACCCGCGTCTGGCGCCAGTCAGACTGCCTCTCCGGGCGCCGATGCAGCAGCCGGGGCCGAGGTGCTGCCTTTATCCGCGAACGGCGTCAGGCGGCTGACGCCAGCAGGCGAGCAGTCGCTGACGCTGCTGTTCCGCGGCGAGTGCTGGGTCGAGATCCGCGATGCAGCCGGGACGGTGCTTTACCGAGAACTTGGGCGAGCGGGTGATCGGCGGACGTTCGCCGGGCAGGGGCCGTTTCGGTTGATGCTTGGGCATGCGCCGAGCGTTACGGTCACCTTCGAGGGCGAGACGGTGGCGTTAACTCCGCATACCCGCAACAATGTTGCGACGCTGGTGCTTGGGCAATGACGCCGCTGCAAACCGTGCGCGGCATGCGCGACATACTGCCGGTGGACGCACGCCGCTGGCGTCACGTGGAGGATACGGTCCGAGGGGTACTGCTGGGCTATGCCTACGAGGAGCTGCAGCTACCTTTGCTCGAGTCCACGGAGTTGTTTACCCGAGGTGTCGGGGAAACGACAGATATCGTTGAAAAGGAAATGTATTCCCTGCCGGACCGGGATGGCGAGAGCCTGACCCTGCGTCCCGAAGGTACGGCGGGGTGCGTGCGCGCGCTGCTGCAGCATGGCCTGCTGTTCAACCAGACCCAGCGCGTGTTCTACGCGGGTCCGATGTTTCGCTACGAGCGTCCGCAAAAGGGTCGTTACCGGCAGTTCCAGCAGATCGGCGCCGAGGCGTTCGGCTTGCCTGGCCCGGACGTGGATGTCGAACTCATGGTGCTGGCGCGCCGCTGCTTTCAGGCTCTTGGGGTCGAGGGCCGGGTACGCCTGGAAATCAACACGCTCGGCGCGCCTGCGGCCCGCGCTGCCTATCGTGCCGCTCTGGTGGAATATCTGACGCCGCACGCCGCAGCTCTGGATGCTGACAGCCAGCGCCGGCTTGGCCGCAATCCGCTGCGCATTTTGGACAGCAAGGATCTGGCTACTCGGTCACTGCTGGTCAACGCGCCAAGCCTGAGCAGCTTCATTGATCCGGACAGCGCACATCATTTCTCCCAGCTGAAAAGCCTGCTCGAAGCCCTTGATATTCCATATGTCGTGAACCCGCGGTTGGTCAGGGGGCTCGATTACTACACCCAAACGGTCTTCGAGTGGGTCACCGAAGATCTAGGCGCCCAGGGCGCTGTCTGCGCCGGCGGACGCTATGACGGGTTGGTGGAGGAGCTCGGCGGGCGTCCGACGCCTGCAGCGGGCTTTGGTATCGGGCTCGATCGACTGGTGCTGCTGCACGAGCAGGTGGCGCAGGATGCCCTGACAGCTGCCGCCGATGTGTACCTGTGTGTGCTGGACGACGACAGCCAGGCGTGGGCCTTTGAAGTTGCGGAAAAATTGCGGGCGGCCCTGCCGACGTTCAGAATCCGCCTCCACGCCGGTGGCGGCAAGCTGAAGAACCAGCTGAAGCGCGCTGATCAGAGCGGCGCCCGGTACGCGCTGATGATGGGGTCGGCTGAACGCGCGGCTCAAACCCCCACGCTGAAGCACTTGCGTGATGATCGCCCTCAGGTGGCGCTCGGGCTGGCGGAGTTGATTGCCGTACTCGCGGAGACCGCGCGCTAAACCAGCTCTGCTGGGCCCCTTGCGGGGCAGACGGCGGGCGGGTGACGGGCAGAATGCAGGAGAGACCGTGTCGGAATACATGTCGGATGAAGAGCGGCTGGGCAAGCTGCGCGATTGGTGGCTGCAAAACGGCACCGCCATCGTCATCGGTATCGTGGTGGCCATCGCCGGCGTGTTGGGCTGGCGCTGGTATGAGAATCATGCTGAAACCAGTCTCGCCGCCGCCGCCGATCGGTATGCGGGGTACCTGGAAGCGGCACCGTCAGAGCAAACTGCGCTGGCCGACGCAATTGTCCTGGCCGACGGGCAGCACGCCTATCCGGCGCTGGTGCTGTTTCGGCGCGCCCAGGCCGCGGTGCTCGCGGGTGACCTGGCTGCTGCGGAGACCGCACTTGCCAAGGCGGTAGAAGTGGCGTCGGGCGCCGTGCTCGCCGATCTGGCCCGGGTTCGCCTGGCGCGCGTGCAGCACGCCTTGAACCGTCCTGACGACGCCATCACGACGCTCGGCCTCGTCCGCGCTTCAGGCATGGTTTCGCTGGCGAAGGAACTGACCGGCGACATCGAGCTGTCGCGCGGGGCGCGCGCGGAGGCACACGCGGCCTACACTGCAGCGCTTGAAGAACGGCATGCGGAAGAACAGCGAACGCCCGTCGAAGCAAAAATAGCGGATACAGCAGATGCCAGCGATGCGTAACCTGGCCGGACTCGCGCTTGTCACTCTGCTGGCGGGATGCAGCGCCTTTGGCTGGCTGCCCTGGGTCGGCGATGACGACGAAGACGAAAAGGAAAAGGAAGAAGAACTCGAGCCGGTCGAGCTGACCCGGATCGAAGCCGAGGTCGACCTGGAGACGGTCTGGTCTGAGAAGATCGGCAAGGGAACAGGCCGCAAGTACCTGAGATTCCGGCCCGCCATCGCCGCGGACCGCATCTACGCCGCAGACGGCTACGGCATGGTCGAAGCCATCGACCGGTTCACGGGCGATACCGTCTGGGAAGCCCGCATCGGCGAATACAAGCGCTCC
>CAZVMA010000215.1:0-5201 GCA_964628545.1 uncultured Pseudomonadales bacterium
CTGGCAGACCCCGCTGGCCTACATGCGCCGCACGGCCACACGCGACTATGCCATCGGCGGCAAGACCATCCGCGCCGGTGACAAGGTGGCCATGTGGTATGTCTCCGGCAACCGCGACCAAACCGTGATCACCGATCCGGACCGGTTCTGGATCGACCGGCCGAACGCGCGCCACCATCTCTCGTTCGGCTTCGGGGTGCATCGCTGCATGGGCAACCGACTCGCGGAAATGCAGCTGCGCGTGCTGTGGGAAGAAATCATGAAGCGCTTCCGCGCAATCGAGATCGTGGGCCCGGTGGAGCGAGTGCAGTCGAGCTTCGTGAAGGGCTATCACCAGATGCCGGTGCGGCTGCAGCCATGGTGAGCGCTGACTCGAACCGCAGACAGGCCGTTACCGGCTGCGTCGCATGGATAGCGCTCACGTTCCTGGCCGCCGGTATCGGCGGCGCGGGCTCGGTCGACGCGCCGGCGTTCTATGCGTCGCTCGATCGCCCCGTCTGGGCGCCCCCCGCCTGGCTGTTCGGCCCGGTCTGGACCCTGCTGTACACCATGATGGGCATTGCCGCGTGCCGGGTGCGCCTGGGCGCAAGCCCGGAACGCAGGATCGCGCTCTCGCTGTATGCCGCGCAACTGGCCGTGAACGCCCTGTGGTCGTGGACGTTTTTCAAGTGGCAGTCCGGCCTTGGTGCACTCGTGACCATCCTGGTGCTGGACGCGCTGGTCATCGCCACGATGCTGCGCTTTCGGTCGAGCGGTGCCCTCGCCGTGGGTCTTATGGGGCCGTACCTGGGCTGGATCCTGTTCGCCACCGCGCTGACCATTGCGTGCTGGCTGCGGAATCCGGCACTGCTGGGTTGATCCCGACACGGGGACTCTGACAGACACCCGAACGGGACGACTTACGGCGCGTCCCGGTTACTGAGCGCGTTGGTATTGTTCAGCTCGATCTCGGTGGTATCGCCCGAGACGGGTATCAGCCAACTTAGCCCGGAGAAGTTGTCGCTGTAGGACGCGTAGATCAGGAAGGCACCGCGGGGTGGCGATGCCAAGGTAAATCGTCCCTCAACATTCGTTCGCGTCGACGACGATGCCATTGAGATGGCAAACCGCTCCACCGTGTTCGCCTGAGTCGACGGCAAATCCGCGACGGCGATGCCCATGTTTGCCAGATCGCGTCTGAATTGGCTGACGACGGCCCGACCATCCTCGGCGGAAGGGCATGATCCATTGCCGAGCAGATCCACATGGGCGACCAGCACTTCGCAGCGGGCAAGCGCGGCATGCTCGCGCTGCGCCTCATTCAGCGCCGTCCGCAGTGCCTCGATCCGGGCGACTTCCTGCAGTACTGATTCGGTTTGCTCGGCAACACTCGCAAAGTCGACCTCCGTGAACGCGTAGTCAGCCTCGAGCAACGACTTTCGCTCCTCTCTGTGGGCGAGCGTCCACTCGCCACGACGGTAGTTCCCGGGTGTTTCAAGGTCGAATTGCTCCGGACCGAATTCGTCGAAACAGGGCACATCAACGTAGCTCGCCTGACGACAACGTCTGGCCAGTCCCTTGCGCAGCAGCGTGTCGAGCTTTTCGCTGTCGGAAACACAGGCGCCCAGATCGACGGTGAACGAAGCACCAGGGGCGATTTCTAGGTTTCCGACCTGGCAACTCACGATTCTGACGCCCTGCACGAAACCCGAGACGCTGGCGGGATAAGGTTCGATTCCGGAAGTGACCCAGTACTTGCCGCCGTTGACGATGTTGACCTTGCCAAAGTCTCCGGCTGAGTAGTCATACGTGACCGTCACCTTAGACGCTGCATCCCGCTCCAGCGCAGCGGCTTCTGACTGTCTGAGGTCTGCCAGCTGTTCTTCCCGCTGCCGGATTTCTTCCTGAATCTCTTCCGGACGCCCGCCGTTCGCCGCGCGAACGCGGCTTCGCTCCGCCTCGCAGCCCGCGGAAAACGAGCCCCGCTCGGCCGTCAGACCCTTCAGAGTTTCGGCGCGCGACGATTCGAAGGTACGGCAGGTTTCTGCCAGATAGCGCTCAAGATCGTTCGTGTCGGCGCGGCTGGTGAGCGCAACACGTGCCGCCTCGAACGCCTGCACGCTCTCGTAGTCCAGTACATGCACATCAACGGCGGCGGCCCGAACGACGTTGCCCGCACCCTTGATGACGTAGATCGTGCCGTCCACGGGTTGGCGGGAGCAGCCGAGAGTCACGAACAAGAGCAGCAGGCAGGCAAGCAAAAAACGTCCTTTCACGCGCACCCAAGCCCCCAAAAACTGTCCCGACAGACCGCATTCGTACGGAGGATTGCGACGAACCCCGTGATCTCGAGTGATTCCCCGCCGTCCACCCAAGTATTATTCTGCTCTCGGTCGCTTCAGTCATCACCTCGATGTCTTGCGAACCATTGCCCTGTCCCGAGCCGGACCTGCCGCCAGCGCGCCCACCCACAAGCTGGCGGTGACATGGCTCCTTCTCACTGCGAGCGCGACCATGACCTTCAATCGATTGACCTGGGGCGTAAAGGCCAGTTTCAGGGGCTACGTGGAAGCCGCCGGGGGCACCATTCAGGTCAGCGACGGCGCCACGCGTGATGCCGAAGGCGCGTTTGTTTTTCGGTCACTGCCGGGCGGTGATCTGCGCATTCCCGAGGACGGTGCGCCCAGCGGCTCTATGCGCTTTCAGGGCACCGTTGCATTTGACGCCCATGGCGGCATGCTGCGTTCCACCCTGACCGAGCTCGGCGTCGAGGCCGGGCCTGACGGTCTCGTACTGACTGCCGCGCAAATGCCGGGCAGCACCGCACGCACCGCCATTGCCGAGCTCACCCGGGCCGCAGGCACCGCGACCGGGGACGTTACGCTGGACTGCGTGATCACGCTCGACGGCATGTTCCAGATCGCCGATAACTATCCGCCCGGAACGCGTCTCGACCCGGTCCGGCTCGACTGAGGAACCGCGAAACCGTCCTGTGAGCTTCGCTTAGCGGGGCACGGCGCGCGTCGTGCGCAGCACACCGTTTGGCCCGTAAACCTTGGCCTCGCCTGCGGGCCGAGACCGGAAGATTCTCTGCGTCCAGGCGTATTGCGCCGGGTCTGGCAGCAATAAACCTTCGATGACCGTATTCATCCGAGCGGCGTCCGCCCGAGGATCCTCACCCGAGAACGGCGCCAGCGCCGGCAGAAACTCGACCGAGAACCGGCCGGTCTCCGGACGATAGGCAATGCGCACGGGAAAAACGTCGGCTCGACAAGCGAGCGCAAGCCTACCGACGGATGGAATGGTGAGCTTCGGCACGCCGAAGAACGGCGCGAATACGCCGTTGTCGTTGCGCCGGTCCTCGTCCGGCAAATAGAACATCCAGCGCCCGGCGCGCACCGCCTTGATCAGCGGCACCATGGATTGGGCGTTGCCGTAGACCACGCCGCCCGACTTGAGCCGCATCGTGTGCAGAATCCAGTCCATCAGCGGATCGTCGTCGTGCAGACGCGCCACGCTGACCACCGGATGCAGCATGGCGATGCACTGTCCGCCCCATTCAAACGCGCACGTGTGCGGTGTCAGCAGGATGACCCCGCGCCCGGCCGCAGCGGCCGCCTCGACCGCCTCGAGACCGGTGACATCAAATCGCGTGCGCAGCCTCGAGCGGGGCGTGAACAGCAGTTCTCCGAAAGCGAGGTACAGCTCAACCTGCACCCGCACGTGGCGACTCAGCAGCCGCCAGCGCTCGGCGGGCGAGCGCTCGGGAAAACACGCGGCCAGATTGGCAGCAGCGTCGTGGCGCCGGCTGGTGGGGATGCGCGCGATGACGGCAGCAGCCAGCCAGGCCATTCCCGCACGCACGCGCCACGGCAGGAGTCGCAGCAGCCAAAGCGCGCACCAGACCAGCCACAGGGGCCAGTGGCGGGGATGAAACAGCGCTACTCGCAGGCGCGGGCGGTGGCTCGTGGCGAAGGCAGGTTCGTGTGTCAGTTGCTGAGTCCGATACCGGCTGCCGCAGCGATTGCGCCGCCGGCGCGGTCGCGATCGACTTCTGCAGCCATCGCCCCCGTTTCACGCATCAGCGCAGGCCGTCCATCCATGCCTTCGCCGCAGGGGCGGCGGTGATGAACGTGTAGCGATGGTCGGCGCCTTCGACCAGCACGGGCACGATCGTGTTGGTCGAAGCGGCGTCGCCCTTGTCGGCCAAGGTCTCCTGATATTCGTACGCCAATCGCCCGGCCCTGGGGCGGATGACCTCGTCGTCCGAACCGTAAAACATGCGCAGCGGGGTCCGGAATTCCTGTCGGTACGTTTCATTCGCGGCGAGGCACTTGCCATACGCCGAATCAGCGAAGTACGCCGGATCACGGAAAGCCGGACGCAGATAGTCGACATTTGGAGTGCCATACCACTGCCCGAGCCAGTCAAAAAGCGCATTCGGATAGGCGCCCCGTTCGTAGGATCGCTCGTAGATGGTCTTGAATTCGCGGTAGTACTTCGGATCGATCGTCGCCCTGGCGAGGTCCCTCGACCCCATGTATTTCTCACAGGAGAACACGGTGAGGGCTAGGACGGTGTTGATCCACGGCGCGTCTCGCGGAATGTCCCCGGTTCTCGGGTGGTAGAGCACGCCATTTAGGGAAGCAAAAGGATCGATGGGCGCCGAAGCCGTGAACGTGGCAGTCACCGAAACGCCTCGAGTTTCCAGGAGCTCCAAAAAACCGGTGGTGTTGAGACCGCCCTGCGACCAACCGCCCAAGAACAATCTGGATATGCTCACGCCTCGCGATGACAGGAACTTGCGCACATCCTGGTACAGCTCATAGTTCACCTGCGCCGTGCTGCGCTTGATCATGTAGGCCTCGTCGCCTCGGGCCCCATCACCCATGCCGAAATAATCTGCGGCCATCACGGCATAGCCGTTGCCTGCAAACAAGCCGACCATATAGCGGGTTTCATAAGCAGCAGCGTAATGCGGATAGCCGTCCGGATTACTCGTCTTGAAGGCATAGGACGGTACCTCGTACTTGCCCCAGACGGTGCCATGCTGATAGGCCATCAGCGCCACGCTGCCGGCGTTGGCCAGTTTCGGCAGCGCCAGCAGACCGGAGACGAGAGACCGCCGGCCGTTTCCCAAATCCGGGCTCTGGGAAAAATACTGCACCGTATAGAGATCAACGTCGTTCGAGGCGGTGGAGAACGGCGGCAGCGTGTAAGCG
>CAZVMA010000216.1:0-5187 GCA_964628545.1 uncultured Pseudomonadales bacterium
GTTATCCGGTCGGCGGCGGCCATGGCCCCATCAGCCGTAGGCCGCTGGAGCGCATGGTCTTTTCGGATACCTTCGGCACGCCGTAAGCGTGCCGACCTCGGCTTACTGCGCGGTGAAGAAGTCCGCACGCGGGGTCATGGTCGCGTCGTAGACGGGCTCCTTCAGATCGCAGCGATACTTGCTGTTGTCGGCGCCCGCGAGGCCGAGCGTGCCCAGCATGTCGCGCATGTTGAAATAGTTGCGATGCTGGAAGTGGGCTGCCAGCGAGGCCTCGTCTTCCCACAGTTCATAGACGGCGATCCGGCCCGGAACACAGGGATCTGCCGAGAACACATAGGCGTGGCATCCTGCTTCTTCGTCGCGCGTGGCCTGCTGCAGTGGCCGCGCCTTTTCGATGGCTTCGTCACGTTTGCTCGGGTCGGCTAGGTCGATGGTGCCGGCGATGATGATCATGGTTTTCTCTCCTTGCGGCGGGCCGACAGGGCGGCCCACCGATCACAGACTTGGGTGACAGACTCAAACAGTGTGCAGCGCGCCCGGCTAGCCGACCGCGATGATGTTGGGGTTACGGACCTTGGGGCCCGAATGGTCCTGGTTGCGAACCGTATCGGCGACCCGCCGCATCGGTTCGCGAAGCATCTCCTTCAGCCCTTCCGGGGCACCGATCCGCTCAAGCGCACGGTCCATGCAGTACAGCCATTGATCGCGCTCCGCCGGACCAATCGCGTAGGGGGCGTGAACGTCGGTCAAGCACATGGTGCCCTTCACGGCCAGATACACCGGTGGCCCGCCCATCCATTGGGTCAGGTAGGCGGCCAGCAAACTGCGCACCTTGCCCAGATCATCGCCGTGCATGGCGCGAATTGTGGCCGCTTCCGGGGCTTCGTCCATCACGCGATAGAACGCGTCCGCCAGAGCGCGAATACCCTCCGCGCCCAGCAGTTCGTAGGGTGTCCGACTCGTTTCGATGGCTTCACTCATGGACTGGTTTCTCCTGATCGCCGCAAACGATGGATGCCGCGAGGTGGCGAACCGGGCGACGAACCCGATCGCGTGCGGCCTTCCGTGCCGGTGCGGGGATATCACGCCGCGAAGTGTAGCGCCCCGGCCGCAGCCGGGGCAGCCCCTGCCGGGTGATCCGACTCAGTTCATCGGACCAAAGCGGTTGACGGGCGGCTTGATCGCGCCTTCCACCGAGATGTGAATCTTCCCGGCTTCGATTCGGATCGGGAAGGTTTGCACCGCACGCTTGGCCGGCGCGGCCAGACAGGCGCCCGAGCGGATGTCGAAGCGAGCACCATGCAGCGGACAGACCACCTCGTGGCCGCGCAGCCGGCCGGTGCTGAGCGCCTGGCGGGCATGCGTGCAGGTATTCGCCAGCGCGAAGTACTGCCCGTCCACCCGGCAGAGCAGTACTTCGACGCCGTCGATCCTGAGACCACGCATCTCGCCATCGGCCAGCGCATCGAGCGGCAGACTGTCGGTCATCGGCGGCCGCCTGTGATCACTTCACCCACTTGGCGGACTCCCGGAACAGATAGTCGTCGATGGTCTTGTGAAAATGCCGAACGCGCAGTTCCTGCGTGCCGACCCAGAGACCGCGGAAGCCGCGGCTGTTCATGCCCTTCTGGATCATCGGCAGGTTCATGGCGTCCTGATCCAGCACTTCGCCCAGTGATTCCTCGCCGTGCTTGAACTGACGATGCACCGGTCGTTCCGGCCAGGGCTCGCCTTCAGGAATGAGCGAGTAGTTCTGCAGATCCCAGTACATCTTGTTCGGATTCGATTCATGCGGTCGCTGACGGAAGATCATCACGCTGTTGCAGTGAATGTTCATGGTGATATTGGGGAAGATCATGTAGTGATAATCGTCGGACAGCTGGTCGTCATTCAGCTCGCTGAAATCGAACCCCATGGCCGCGCCGTTCTCGCGCAGATGCCGCTGGATCGCGCGTCGTACATCCAGCCCGGTGCCCTGGAAGCGCTCCGGGTCCATGCCGTAGGACGCCATGTAGCCCTTCATGCCGTCGCTGATCGTGGTGCCGTCCGGAATGTGCGAACTGACCGTCGCAAACGGGATCAGGTAGCGGCTATGTCGCTCGTAGACGTCGATCTGCACGTCCATGTCCTCGAGCCAGGACATGAGCTGCGGATGCGTACCGGCGACGTGATAGGCCTCGTTGAAGGCGTCTACCGAGGCTTTCCAGTTGCAGTCCCACTCCACCGTGACATCGTTGACCAGCGCCATGCGGTCGAAGTGATACGGGTCGAGATGCTGCGGGATCATGCCCAGATAGTCGGCCAGCGGCTCGGCGTCCGGATTCATGTTGAACCACACCCAGCCACCCCAAGCCTCGCACGCGACCCTCCGAATGGACAGCTTGTCGCGCGAGACGCCTTGCGGGAAGGTTTCGATATCCGGCACGTTGATGAGCTCGCCGCGCATGTTGTACTCCCACAGGTGATAGGAGCACTTGAACGTTTCCACGTGCCCGCAGCCGCCGTAGGCGATCTGGTTGCCGCGGTGCGAACAGACGTTGTAGAACGCGTTGTATTGGTGGTTCTCGTCCTTGGTGATGACGATGCTCTCGGTGCCGATCTGGGTGACCACGTAATCGCCGGGGTTGCGCAGATCGCCTTCCCAAGCGCCCATCAGCCAGGCGCGCGTCCACAGCCGATCCCACTCGCGCTCCATGAACGCCTTGGACGTATAGCGCTCCGCCGGGATCAGGTCATACCCAAGATCCGGGTCGACCGCTTTTTCCATGGGTGTCTTGCTGGTCTCGGGATTGCCGAACCGTTCGACCTTGCGATAAACCGTCATCGCTGCTGCTCCTGTGCTGAATGTCCCGCCGCCGTGGCGCTTTCGCGCGCAATGGCGCAAGCGATTTCGTAAGCCGTGCACGAGGCGCCGGCCGCCGCCGTGACGTTCTCGAATCCGTCCGGACCGGCGCTGCACACCTCGGTGACGAGCGTGCCATCGGCGCGCAGCCGGCGCAGGAATCGTTCCGCGTTCTCAATTGACACTGTGATCTCCCCCTTCTGTTTACCGATGCCAGCTACCTGATGCCGGATCCCCGATGCCGGCTACCCGATGCCGCCTACCCGATGCCGGCTACCCGATGCCGCCTACCCGATGCCGCCTACCCGATGCCGCCTACCCGATGCAGGGCCCGGGAGTTGTCTGCCCGGCGCGCTTTCTTTGCGACCTGTACAGCCCTCCGGCTACCGCCGAAACCGCGCGATTGGCGGACCGCCACGTCGTGGTGGACCGCTTTGCCCTAACGCGCGTATTGTTCCCGAATCGCGCCGTTCACGCGTGACTGCTTCAGGCCGGAATCATTCAAGCCTGAATGCAGAACGGCGTCCGGTAGCGAAGAGTGTATCCGCACCGGGAATCTCTGGGGAGAGATCCCGACAGCTTTTTGCCACGGTATACGCACAACCGCATGGGCAAACACACAGTCGCCGCAAGGAGGGCAACCGCGATGAGTCTGATTCGACACCCCATCTGGCAGTACGCCTGGTTTGTTCCCGATATCGATGAAGCCTGCCACAAATGGAACAAGATGACGGGGGCCGGTCCATTCCATGTGGTCCGTCATCATGTCGCCGAAGGCTTCCGATATCGGGGCCAGCCGGTCGAGGCCGACGTCAGCTACGCCTTCGGTCAGGCCGGTCCGGCCCACATCCAGTTCATCGCGCAGCATGACGACAAGCCGTCCATCTACCGCGACATGTATCGCAAGGGCGAGTACGGCTTTCATCACATCGGACTGCTGATCTCCGACCTGTCCGCCGAAATCCGCCGCTTCGAGGCCGCCGGGTACGAGGCCGCGTGCACGCTCTGGGGCGGGGACTACGTCGCCTACATGGACTGCCGCAAGGACATGGGCTGCTTCGTCGAGCTGCACGGCGATGCGCCGATCATCCGCACGCTGTTCGAGAAATGGCGCCTGGATCACGTGAACTGGGACGGCAAAACCGATCTGATCCGGGAAGCGCGCTGACGATTCGGCCCGCTTAACGCGCCCCAAACCGCGCGGACCGCAATGCGGCTCCGCGCCCTCAGGCCGATGCTGGCCGGGGGCGTTGCAGCACAGCCCCAACATCGATACATTCATGTGTGCTGGTCGCTGTATCGCGCACTGGCGCGGTCTTGTCTCGGCCCGTACTCGCGCGGCCCTCAAGCAACGCCGCCCCGGATCGCAGCACCGGCGCACAACAGGGGAGGAATATCATGCGCTACCGCTCCACGGAGAGGCCGATCCCGGCCTCGTTGGCCGAAGGCCGAAACGTCCGGTCCGGCTCTGATGCCGGTCCAGCCAATGCACGCCGCACCACGCCGGGGCTCTTAGCCGCCGCCATCGGCACGATTGCTGCCGCGTTCGGCGCACCTGCTGCCCAGGTCGAGGACGCCGCAGCAGCAGCCCGGCAGGGGATGATCGAAGAAGTCGTAGTCACCGCCCGAAAGCGGGAAGAGCGACTGATCGATGCCCCCGTTGCTGTTTCCGCGCTCATGCAGGAAGAGGTCGAGCGCTACTACACGCGCGATCTCGCCGAACTGACGGCACGGATTCCTGGCGTATCCATGAACCACGCGGCCGGCGGCGGCGCGGGCGGCAGCATCTTCATTCGCGGCGTGGGCAACCTGGCCGTCGACTACGGTGCCGACCAGCCGGTGTCGCTCGTCATGGACGGCATGTCGTTCCAGCGCGGCCACATCCTCGACACCGGCTTCTTCGATGTCGAAGCCGTGGAAGTGCTGAAGGGCCCGCAGGCGCTGTTCTTCGGCAAGAACAGCCCAGCCGGCGTGATCTCGGTAACCAGCGTGTCGCCAGAGGTTGGCGGCGAGATGGAAGGCTTCGTGCGCACCGCGTATGAATTCGAAACCGAGGATCCGGTGGTGGAGGCTGCACTCTCGCTGCCGGTCGGCGACAAATGGGCCTTCCGGCTCGCGGCACGCGCCCAGGACCAGCAGGGCGGCTTCCTGGAAAATACCGCTCAGCCGATCAGCCCGAACCCGACGGCGGACGGCGGTGAAGCCACGCGCGGCGCGTCGTATGACGACTTCCCGCAACAGAAGCAGACGGTCGTCAGGTTCACCTCCGTGTTCGAACCAACCGAGAATCTGTCAGCCGAACTGAAGATCTTCCGTTCGTACACCGAGCAGAACGACGCTGGCCG
>CAZVMA010000217.1:0-5183 GCA_964628545.1 uncultured Pseudomonadales bacterium
CAAGGCCCCCATCGCGTCGGCGATGCGGTCGGCGCCCACCTCCTTCGGATCCTTGTAGGCGATCTTCAACCCGGTCTTGATGCCTGGCCGCAGCACCATCGGATCGATCTGGAAGTACTTCTGGCAGCACGATCGCAGCGAATAAATCATGTCCGGAACGACCGACGAGAGGGCGATGCGATCGATCGTCTTCGGGTCCACCCCGTTCTCGCGCAGCGCCGTCAGCAGAAACAACCCGAGCTCATCCGAAGACGCCCTGGCCGAACTGGTGCGCCGGAACTGGGCAATCAGGCGGTCGTCGCGATACACGCCGCAATACAGCTGAGAATTGCCGACGTCGAGGCACAGGATCATGGTGCTAGATACTCCGTTGAGGTTGTTTGCCCGGGCGTCCCGGCACCAGCACCCGAGCTGCGCGGCTGCAATGGGTCGAGATGGCCATGATCAAGAACGGCTATCGCAGGCTGCGCACTCTCCAGCGGCACGTTGTCGATCAAACGCACCGTTCGCGTTCCGCACCGCACCACCACAGCGCCAAATCGGCGTTGGCCCACGGTTTCAACGTAATCGACCTCGAAGCCCATGGCCTGCAGGGCCGCAGCGACGGCGTCATCGGAGCGGGCATCCTGCAGCAGCGCCGGAAACGCGGGCGCGAGGCTTCGAGCGGAGGCATCCAGCAGCTGGTTGCGCGAACTCAGCGCCAGTCCGTCCGGTGCGCGCGCGGTGACGCAGGGCACGATCTCGACGTCCATGAAGAACGCGGCCGCCATGTCCCGTATCAGCAGGTATTGCTGATAATCCTTCTCGCCAAAGTACGCGCGTGTGGGTCGCACCAGATTCAGCAGTTTCATCACGACCGTCAGCACGCCAGCGAAATGGCCCGGGCGATGCGCACCGCACAGGGTGCGGCTGAATGCGGATTCGTCAACGCAGAACCGAAAGCCATCAGAGTAAAGATCGTCATATCGCGGCAGCAGCACGGCGTCGACGCCCAGCGATTCCGCCAGCGCCAGGTCCGCCGCCTCGGTGCGCGGATACGCCTCAAGATCCTTCGGATCGTTGAACTGAGTCGGGTTCACATAGATCGAAAGGACCGTATGCCCACACTCTCTGCGGCTGCGCGCCAGCAGCGAGGCATGGCCTTCATGCAGCGCGCCCATGGTGGGCACGAAGCCGATCGCTTGGCCGTCGATGCCGCCGCGGTAGCGCCGCCAGGCGTCCAGCGAATCAATGCGGATCATGCGTAACTCTCCGCCCGCGACGGGAAGGCTCCGCTCTGCACGTCCGCATGAAATCGATTGACGGCGCCCTGGAGCCAGTTCTGCCCATCGGCGTAATGACGCAGGAAGCGCGGCTTGAACGCCGGGTCGGCGCCCAGCAGGTCCTGCAGCACCAGTACCTGACCGTCCGTGTTTGGGCCTGCGCCAATGCCGATGGTCGGCACGGCGACGGACCGCGTCAGGCAATCCGCAAGTGCGGCTGGCACGCATTCGAGCACGATCGCGAAGCAACCCGCATCAGCCAGGCGACACGCGGAACGCACCAGTTCATCGGCCGCACCCTGGTTGCGGCCCTGTACGCGATGGCCGCCGAGACCCAGCACCGATTGTGGCGTCAACCCCAGATGACCCATCACCGGCACGCCCGATTCGACGATGTGCGCGATGAGCTCGAGCTGTCCTTTCTCGCCCTCGATTTTGACCGCGTCCGCGCCGGACTGAATCAGCGACTGAACGCCGTCCATCGCGGTAGCCAGACCCTTGCGCACGGACAGAAACGGCATGTCGGCAACCAGGAATTTGTTCGGAGCGCCACGCGCCACCGCACGCGTATGCAGAGCCATCAGATCGATGTCCGCGTGCACCGTGGAATCGTGGCCATGCATGACCATGGCCAGACTGTCGCCAACCAGCAGGCAATCCACGTCGGCGCCGTTCAGCAGACGCGCGGTCCAGTGGTCATAGCAGGTGACCATGGAAATCCGCTGCCCGCCGCCCTTGCGGGCCTGCAGGTCGGGCGCGGTCATCGTTTTGTCCATCGCGTAATCCTCGCTGCTGCGCCACCCGCAGCGGCATCGGGGCTTACAGCCGTCCGGGCGCAGCCCGAGCGTGCTGACGAGGGGGAAACAGGGGCGGGCGCGATCGCGAGGCGCGGACATCAAGATGACCGCGGCGGGCGTGTCTGCCGGTACCTGTCCATCTCGGGATCAAGTCCGTTTGCTGCAATCTGCGACTGGCAGGTTGTGCACTCAATCTGATCTGTCTCTACCGCGGTCTGTCTCTCGCGATGACAGCCGCGGCCAAAAAGCTACGCCAGCGATCGGGCCCTGTCCATACCGGATGCCTGCCTGATCGCGTCGACGCGATCGACTTGGCGTTCCGGCAAGGACCGGGCATGCTCCCCGCGTCGACATCGGTGCATGGGGGCGACAGATGAGCACACTCTCGCGCGGCGTCATTTACACCCACGGCTCGCTCGGGCTGCCGCTCGCCATCATCGGCTATCCGTTGTCGATCTGGATTCCGGCCCACTATTCCGGCGGGCTCGGTCTCTCGCTCGCTGCGGTCGGCACGATCCTCATGCTGGCGCGCTTCACGGACGTGCTCACCGATCCCATCGTCGGCGAACTGTCGGACCGTTGGCGCACCCGTATCGGCCGCCGCAAACCGTGGATCATCGCCGGCGTGCCCATCATGATGCTTGGCGTCTGGCGACTATTCGTGCCGGACGGCGAGGTCGACCTCAGCTATTTTCTGTTCTGGCTGACCGTGTTTTTTCTGGGCAGCACGTTCATCGGCCTGCCGCACCGCGCCTGGGGCGCAGAGCTGTCGGTCGACTATCACGAGCGCAGCCGAGTCACTGCCGCTCGCGAGTTCTACATTCTGGTCGGGCTGATGATCGCGGCCGCGGTGCCAATGATTGTCGAAATCATGGCCGACAGCGGCGTCGGCGTGGGTGCCGTAGCGGCCCAGCTGTGGTCCGATGCCACCGGCGCGTTTACCGGCGAGATCATGAACAAGACGCCGGTCGATCGCGCAACGCTGACCGGCCCGGTGCTCGCAGGCCTCGCGGGCGTGATCGTGACCATCCTGCCGCTGGCCGCGGTCATTGTGATTCTGTTCGTGAAGGAACCGCCGCCGGTCGGCCGGCAGAAGGTGCCGCTCCGGGAGGGTTTGCGCCTGCTGCTGAAGAACGGGCCGATGAAGCGCGTGCTGATCATCGCCCTGCTTGTGCACTTCGGCGAATCCTTTCGCAATGCGGTGTCGCTGTTCTTCATGCGCGACCTCATCGGCATACCCACCATCGGTGCGGCGTATTTCTTTTACTTCATCGCCGCGCTGGGGGCGGTACCGTTCTGGCTTTGGCTTGGCCGAGTGGTGGGCAAGCACCGGGCATTCATGGGCACGTTGATCATCGTCGCCGCGGTCAGCGGCGCGAACTTGTTTCTCGGCGTAGGCGATTACCTGCCGTTCTTCCTGTTGTTCATCGTCAAGGGTTTCTGCTTTGGCGGCCTGCAGTTCCTGCCGGTTGCCATGCTGGCCGACGTCGTGGATGTGGATTCAGCGCGTTCCGGTGGCCAGCGCGCCGGCACCTACTTCGCAATTCTGGGGTTCAGCGAGAAGCTGGCTATTGCCCTCGGTACCGGTGTGTCGTTGAACATCGTCGGTCTCCTCGGGTTCAACCCCAGCGCCGGACTGGACGCCAGCACCGACGCGGGCGTCCTTGCTCTGCGACTCGTCTACTGCCTGGGACCGATTGTGTTCTACGGTCTTGCCATGAAGATGATCTGGTCGTATCCCCTGACCCCGGAAAGACACGCGCAACTGCGGGCGCGGCTGGAGCGACGCAACACGCGGCTGAACAACGCCGCAACCGGTTGACGGCAGCGACCCGCTGGCCAACGCCATCACGAGGGCGCCGCCGACGGCCGGCGCCCCCAAAGCAAGGACCTGGCAGGGTGCTCAGCCTCCGAGGGCGGAGAGAAAGGCGCGAACGTCCGCTGCCGAGCGGTCCGGGACCTCCTCCATCGGAATGTGGCCCGCGTCGGGGTACACAATCAGGCGCGCGTTCGGCAACACCTCAACGAAGCGCTGTCCGACCGTCGGCGGTATCAGGGAGTCGTGCTCGCCCCAAAGCACGAGCGTCGGCTGGGTCAGTGTCCCGAGATCAGGCTCGGGTGCATCCGCAGCGCGACGGAAGCTGCCGAAGCGCGCCAGAGTTGCGGACCTGGAGCCCTCTCGAATCGCCATGTCGTAGTAGCGGGTGATCATGGCGTCATCCACGAGCTCAGGGTTGTAAAACGACGCCCGCAGCCCCTGCCCGATCAGCAGCTTTGGATCGATATTGCGCGCGATGCCGCGAAACCAGTCCTGGCCCAGCAGCCGAAACGCCAGCGGCGACCCAGAGCCCCGGGGCGGCCCCGCTTGCTCTCGCCACGACCAAAGCCCAACTGCATCAACCAGCACCATGGCGTGCACCCGACTCGGGTGCGCGAGCGCGAACTGCCAGGTCACGCCGCCACCCATGGAATTTCCGCCCAGCGCGAACGTATCGATACCGAGATGATCGGTCACAGCGGCCACGGTCGCGACGAACGCCGTCATCGAGTAGTCGTCATCCGGAACGCGACCGGTCAAACCGTGACCGGGCAGGTCCAGCGTCACAATGCGCCAAGTGTCGCCGAGGGCAGCCACCCAGGGCTCCCAGGTATGCAGGGAAGCATTGGAGCCGTGTAGTAGCACCAGCGCCGGGCCATCGCGCCGACCCTCATCCCGGAAGTGAATGCGCGCGCCGTTCGGGCGCTCAAGGAACTGGGACGATGCGTTGGTGTAGCGCGCATCGATCTCGGCGGCGGGCACGTCACCTTCAAACAGCACGACACCACCGACCAGCAAGAGCCCCGCAATGATTGCCAGCATCGAGCGCACCACTCTTTTTGTCATTGGGCAATGCTCCCCTCATGGACGTGAAACGGAGGTACGGGCCACTCCATGAAGGCGTCATGGAACTGTCATGGTGGCCGGCTATGGTGACCTCATGATGTCACCGGCACAGCACATGCGCACGCTTCTGGCGCCACTCGCGACGGCCCTTGCGGTCGGCTTCGCAAGCGTGATGGCGGACGATCTACCGTCCTGGAACGCGCCCAGCCAGGCGAATACCCTCGCTGCAACCCAGGGCCA
>CAZVMA010000218.1:0-735 GCA_964628545.1 uncultured Pseudomonadales bacterium
CAGACGATTTCGATATTGGTTTTTATAGATAAGACGGTATCGGCGTAGAGTAAACGAGGCGCGGGTCAGGCGCCAGCGGTGGGTCTTCAGGCGTAGAGGTGACGGTGCCGGCCGCTCGCGCGACCGGCACCGCTCGGGTCAGAAGTCCTTGCGCAGCTCGAGGCGCCACTGCTGGCCGCGATCGTACAGGCCCTCGAGGGACTGAAAGGCGGTGCCGTAGACACCCGTGATCAGGTATTCCTCGTCGGTGAGGTTGCGGCCGGACAGCGTGACGCTGAGGTCCTCCGAGACGTTCTGCCAGCGCACGCTGGCATCCACAAGTTCGTAGGCGTCGGTCTTCAGCAGCTCTGTGTTGTAGGCATCGTTGTAGGTCTCGCCCCGGTGGCTGCCGTCCACGCGAACCGTCACGCTGCCGCTGTCGCCCAGATAGAACTCCTTCGATACACCGAGGCTGGCCGTGAACTCGGGCACGCGCTCGAAGTCGAAGTTGTCGCCGATCAGGGTGATGCCGGTGTCGATGTCGTCATAGCCCGCGTCGAGCCAAGACAGGCTTGATTCGATCAGCCAGCCGTCACCGGGCGCGGCCTGCAGTTCGAGCTCGAAGCCGTCGATGCTGGCGGCGCCAATGTTCTGGGTAACCGGCGCCACGCTGTTGAAGACCTGCACCTGCAGATCTTCGTAGTCGGTGTGGAACACGGCGCCGTTCAGGCGCACTCGGCCGTCCAGCAGCGTGGA
>CAZVMA010000218.1:840-5169 GCA_964628545.1 uncultured Pseudomonadales bacterium
GGCGGCGCGGTGAAGCCGGCGACGATCGGCGGGAACACGCGCTGCGTGAAGCCGCCAGACTTGAAGCCCTCGGAGTAGCTGGCATACACCATCAAGCCATCGGTGACGTCGAACGACAGGTTCACCATAGGCGTGGACTCCTCGATCTCCAGCGTTTTCTCAAGCAGCGGCAGAATGCGCGAACCGGCCTGCAGGAAGGGTGCGTCCAGAGCAGCAAGCGGATTACCGGGCGGCACCACCGCACTGATGCCGGCGAAATAGTTCTGGAAGATGATCTGATCCGGAGTGAACGATTTGTCCTCTTCGGTGTAGCGAATGCCGAGCGTCAGGTGCAGACGATCGGTGAGGTCATAGGTGCCCTGCGCGAACAAGGCCCACGACTCGTTGTCGAAATCGCCGCCGGAGCGGAAGTTCGACACGGTGAAGTCGAGGATGTTCACGTTGTCGCCTTCCTCGCTGAACCAGTAGGCGCCAAGGATCCAGTTCAGGCGCTCGTGTGCGCCGAGCAGCTGCAGCTCCTGCGTGTACTGGTCCTGTTCCAGATCGTCGTAGAACTGCGAGATCCGATGCGGTGAGTGATCACCGTCGCGGGCGAACTCGGCGTCCAGATAGCGCAGCCCGGTGATCGACTTGGCGGTGAGCCAATCGTTCACGTCCCACGTCAGGGTCAGCGCTGATCCCAGCACGTCGTTGCGCGAGAAAGCCGGCGCGGTGCCGTCGTCCTTGCCGTCGGCGCCGATGTAGCGGCTGTCGTAACAGTTGGCTGCACCCGGGTTTGAGGTTACGCCCTGGCCCGCCGTGTTGGTCGCTGCACAGGGTGTGCCCGGTGCGGTCGCGCCGAACGTCACGTTGTGAATGAAGGCCATCGGTGGCGGCGGGGCCAGGACCACGCCCTGCAGCTGGCTCAGGTCGGTGAAGTCGATGCCAATCAGCTCGAGCGCCGGGCCGTTCTCGCGATCCTTGGTGTAGTCGACCATGAGGTCGGCCCGCAGCGCGTCGGTTGGGGCCCACGCGACCGAGAGACGCGCCGCCGTGGTGTCGTCGTCGCCCAGTTCGGTGCCGTCTGTTCGGCCCACGTAGCCGTCTTGCTCGAGCTTCGTTGCCGAGATGCGGAACGCCACCGTCTCCGAAACAGGTACGTGCACGCTGGCCTTCAGCGTCTGCTGATCATCGCTGCCCATGCTGACTGCGGCGCTGCCCTCGAACTCGCCGCCGGGCTCCGGCTTGATGGTGGTCACCGATATCGCCCCGCCGATGGTGTTGCGACCAAACAGGGTGCCTTGGGGTCCGCGCAACACTTCCAGGCGCTCGACATCGACGATGTCGAGGATCGCGCCGACGGAGCGCGCGATGTACACGCCGTCGACATAAAGGCCAACGCCTGGCTCGGTGGTGGGCAGAAACTCCTTCTGTCCGATACCGCGCAGGTAGATCGCCGCGGAGTTTCCGGCGCCGCCAAAGCTGGGATTGTTGCCCAACGATAGACTCGGCACGAACCGCGCAATCTCGTCGAGCCGCGTCACGCCGCGATAGTCGAGCGCATCGCCCGTGTACGCGGAAATCGCGATGGGCGCTTCCTGCAGGCCTTCCTCGCGCATGCGCGCCGTCACCACGATCTCCTCGATCACTGCAGCGGCGCGATCCTGGGTCGGGGCGGCGGCGGCAGCGGGCTGCGCCACGGCGATGCCGGCCATGGTGCCCGCGACAAGCAGGGCGACGGCCGGTCGGGAAGTGTGGGTCGGTGCCGTTGCGTATGGATCGGGGATTGTCCGCGCGTCTGGATGAGTCATGGGGATTTTCCTCGGCAGGGTGCGCCCGGCGAGGTGCCGTCGGGCGCGGGTTATCAGTATGGGTGGGAAGCCGTCAATCGATGTCGGGGACCGTGGCCAGGGCGGCTGCCAGATCGGCGTCGGACAGCTCCAGGTCTTCGATTTCGCCGCGCAGGTATTTGTCGTACGCGGGCAGATCCAGGTGGCCGTGGCCGCACAGGGCAGTCAGGATCACCTTCGGTTCACCGCTCTCGCGGCACGCCAGCGCTTCGCGCACCGCGGCCGCGATTGCGTGCGTCGGCTCGGGCGCCGGGATGATGCCCTCGCTGCGCGCGAACTGGATCGCCCGCGCGAAACATTCCGTCTGCGGAATGGCGATCGCCTCGACCAGCCCGAGGGCATAAACGTGGGATACCAGCGGCGCCATACCGTGGTAGCGCAGGCCCCCGGCATGGATGGGTTCGGGAATGAAGTCGTGCCCCAGCGTGTGCATCTTCATCAGCGGGGTAAGGCCGGCGGTATCGCCGAAATCATAGCGGTACTGGCCCTTGGTGAGGCTCGGGCAGGCGCGTGGCTCGACGCAGCGAATGATCGGATTCATGCGTCCGGCCAGCTTTTCGCGCAGGAACGGAAACGCCAGGCCGCCGAAGTTCGAGCCGCCGCCGGTGCAGCCAACGAGCACGTCGGGCACCTCGCCAACCTTAGCCAGCTGCAGCAGCGCTTCTTCGCCGATCACGGTCTGATGCAGCAGCACATGGTTCAACACGCTGCCGAGGGCATAGCGCGTGTGCGGATCGGCCACCGCCTGGATCACCGCCTCGGAAATCGCGATACCGAGTGACCCGGGGTGATCAGGATTGCTGGCCAGCAGCTGACGGCCGAATTCGGTGACGGGCGACGGGCTGGAGTGCACCTTACCACCCCAGATTTCCATCATCGTTCGGCGGTAGGGTTTGGCCCGGTACGACGCAGCGACCTGCCAGATCTCGCATTCCAGACCGAACTGAGCGCAGGCGAAAGCGAGCGAGCTGCCCCACTGTCCGGCACCCGTTTCCGTGGTCAGTTTGCGAATGCCCTCCTGGGCGTTGTACCAGACCTGCGGCACGGCGGTGTTCGGCTTGTGCGAACCGGCCGGACTCACCCCCTCGTACTTGTAGTAGATGCGGGCCGGGGTATCGAGCAGGCGCTCGAGACGGCGCGCCCGAAACAGCGGGCTGGGTCGCCACAAACGATAGACGTCCAGCACCGGGCCGGGAATGTCGATGTAGCGCTCGGTGCTCATCTCCTGCTCGATCAGCGCTTTCGGAAACAGCGCGCCGAAGTCTTCGGCGCGGGCGGGCTGGCGCGTGCCCGGGTGCAGCGGGGGGGGCGGCGGTACCGGCAGATCGGCCACGATGTTGTACCAGCGCGTCGGCATCTCGTGCTCTTCGAGCAGGATTTTCGTGTCGTCGGACTTCATGGTGTCGGCCATCCTCGCAGCAACAAGGGCACAGATCCCGGCGGGGCGGCATGATAGGCCGACCCTGCGGAAAGCGGAAGGTTGGTGGCGCGCCCTGATGGTCAGACTGGACGCTCAGGCCGGATGGTCAGGCTTAGTGATCGGGCCGAGTGATCGGGCCTAGTGATCGGGCCTAGTGATCGGGCTCTCTGCTCGGCAACCGGGGCGCTGCTCGGAAACCGTGGCCCATTCGCGCGAGCGGGCGCCGGGGGGCATAATGCCCCCGGGGTAAATGGGGGTGCCGATGTCAGGCGTAGCAGGGGGCGAGCGCGGGACGCTCGGAGGATTGCTGCTCGGGCTTGCCCTATTGGCAACCCCGGTTGCCGACGCGGCAACCGCAACGAGCGTCGCTTCGGCGGATCGCTCTATCTCGGAACGCCCGGTCTCTGAGCAGCCCGTCTCCGGGCACTCTGGCGCAGAACGGCCCATCGGGTCCGACCCCGGTGCGACAGCCGGCCCAATTGCCCTGATCGAAACGCTCGACAGCATTCCCGTGCACCAGATTCAGGTCGAAACTCGGGCGCACAAGACGGTCGACATCCAGGTGGACGGCGTTGTCGACGAGCCGCTGTGGGCCACTCTGCCGGTTTACGACAACATGCTGATCGCCGTACCCGCTCGGGGCACTCCCGGTCGCTACGCGACCCACGTGCGCATGCTCGCTACGGAGGAAGGGCTGTACGTCAGCGCGATCATGGAGCAGCCGCCGGATACCTTCGTGATTCGGCGCGGGGTACGCGACGACTTCATCGACCGCGACTCGTTCGGCATTACGCTCGATACGTCGGGTGAGGGCAAGTTCGCCTATTGGTTCATCCTGGCGCTCGGTGATTCGCAGCAGGACGGGAAAGTACTGCCGGAACGCAACTATCAGCGCGACTGGGACGGGCCCTGGATCGGCCGCACGGCCGAGCGCGTGGATGGCTGGAGCGCTGAAATCTACTTTCCCTGGTCGATGATGAACATGCCGAACGTCGATGGCCCACGCATCATCGGCTTCGCCACCAGTCGGCAGGTCTCACACGCGAATGCCCGCTATCAGTGGCCCGGCCATTCCTACTC
>CAZVMA010000219.1:0-2397 GCA_964628545.1 uncultured Pseudomonadales bacterium
TAATGAGCCGCTTGGAGTTCGGGGCTTGGAGCGGGGGCTCGGGACGCGTGCAGTATAGCAGGCGGCGCGCGCAGTTGCTGACGGGATCGCGGCGGCGGTCGGCCGACGATTGTCGGCGGGATGCCGACGTCCGTCATGAGTCATAGCGGCCACTTCTGGCCGGTCAGGCTCGCGTCGCCACGAACCTTCACCAAAATCTGGAGCGACGCCAACGATGCCTCAAGCTGAGGAGGAGCAACAACATGCTGTGTTCCCGCGACGTGCATGAGGCCAGCAAGAGCAGAAAACCGCGAAGCACTCCGTTGCGTCGGAGTCTCGAGTTTGCTACGGCCAGCTCGTCGTGCTTCGCAGAGGCTCGGCTCACGCGCCGAGGGATTAGATGAGCATGTCTCGCACGCTGGTTGCCCTGCTTTGGCCCGCCTCCTTCTTGCTCGCACAGGACCCGCCTGCCGACCCGCCGATTCCGGCTACGGATGGGCGGCACTGCTCCTCTTCTCAGTACCACGGTCGGCTTGGTGCGGGGAGTTCGGTGATCGGCGATGGGTTCGAGACGAACTTCGTAGTGCAAGACATCCTCAGTGGGGAGTCGTTCGCGTTCGCGGGACCAGATGACCCAGACTTCCTCGCGGTTCCGAGCGCGGGCGATCCTGAAGGCACGGTCAACGCACTGGGCGATCTCTTCGTCCGACTCGATCTGGTCGACTTGCCATCCATCAACGGCTACCCCTTCGATCTGATGCTGCTCTACCGGACCAACCGGGCGGCGGCGGCGGCGGATCTTGGATGGACGTCGCATACATCCGCGACTCCGGACCTGAGTGTCGACTGGAACCTGAGCGTGGTCGACCGAGTCGTCTTGGTCGAGACGACAACCCTGACCGGGCCGAGTTCCTATCTGAAGTACACGTCGGGAGGCGGGAGTCTCGGCGTTGCGAATCCGATCACTGCGCCCTCGGGTGTCTCCGGGCAGTTCTGGGCGATGGACAACGGGTTCTCCATCTTCCGCAAGCACACGTATTCCTCGGTCGAGGTGCTGGACCGCCACCGCCCCGACGGTTCGGTCATGCGGTATGAGCTGGTGAACGGGGCGTGGAGACCGAAGGTCTTCTACGATCCGTTCGACAACGCCTATTCGTATGCCTGGGGATCGAGCGGCGAGTTGGATTCGATCACCGATGATCGCGGCGGGAGGATCGAGTTCGACTGGACCTCGACGCAGTTGACGATCAGGCGCTGGATGGGCTCGAGCCAGGCAACGGACTTGACCGAGACAATCAGTCTGTCGAGTGGGCGAGTCGAGGGATACACGGGCCCGACCACTTCCTACGTCGACACCTTGAGCGCGGGAATCTTTGACTTGGCTACCACGTCATCGAATGGAAGGAGCAAGGATATCGATTACAATGTCAATGGGCTCCTTGAATCAATCGAGGACGTCCGCACGGGGCTCAATGAACTTACGGTGACGTATGCGAGTTATGCACCGTATTATCGTGTTAGCCTGCAGACGGACATGCACGGAGGGACGCACGCGTTCGGCTACTCGTGGAGTGGCGGTTTGCTGACGAGTACATACACGGATCCGCTTGGAAACCAGTATGCGTTTGCGCTCAATGCCGACGGCTACCCGACCAGCTACACCGTCACGCCTCATGCGACGAACGGGCGTCCGCGTGCCGCCGCGAGCGATACGGCAGAACCCACGAGCCTCCAGTGGACGTTCACGTATTCCGGCTGTGGCTGTGGCCAGCTCGCGTCCATCACTTATCCGACGGGCTTGAGCTACAGCCTGACTCACGATGCGAATGGCAACCTGACGAACTGGTCCACTCTGAATCCGACCGGTAGCGGCACCGTTGCTTATGCCTGGACCTACGACACATTCGAGCGCGGCAACCGGCTGCTCACGTCGTCTCCGCCTGGAAGCCCGGTCACCAATGCTTCCGTCACCTACAGCTACGACTGGGTCTCTCGGTCCTTCGGCATCTGGGGCGAGAAGCCCTCTGAGGTGACGATCGCCACGTCCTCGATCACATTGGTCGGCGGCGGGTCACAGGTGCTGGTGTCGTCGCAGGCCCTTGACAGCAAGGGAAGGCCAACCGAGACCGTCGATACGGCGGGCAGCTACACGGACTACGTCTACAAGGCCACTGGCGCTGGCGCGGGGCTCCTGGAGCGCATCGAGCGGCGAGCGGTGGGCGGGCTTGGCACGCAGAAGACTCTGTTCACCCAGGACGACTATGGCCGGGTGACGAACATCAAGGAAGGCACGGACAGTAACTACGCCGAGACGGCCTTCACCATCGATGCGCTCGGCCGGGCGGTCACGCAGACAGTGACCCAGGGCGCCAGTCAGCCGTCGATGGTCACCACGATCTACCGCGATGCGCACGGCAA
>CAZVMA010000219.1:2407-4255 GCA_964628545.1 uncultured Pseudomonadales bacterium
GCCGTGGCCCTGAACAACAATCTTGACTACACAGGCATCGGGCCGAAATACGCGGACGGTACGGGATCCCCGAGATCGAGTGTGCGGAGCGAGTACCACTACCACTTCGACCGCCTGCTCGAAGTGCTGATGGATCGCAGGCCGCTCCCCGACGCGGACGACACGGCGAGTCCGACCAGCGGGTCGAACCCGTGGATGATCCGTACCGAACTCGACTACGACTACCTTGGTCGGGTGGTGCAGGTGACCGCGCCTAACGGGGCTGTGACGAGCTACGTCTGGGACGGCTACGGCACGCTCTACAAGGCGATCGGGGACGAGGGGACTGGAGGCATCAACCAGGACCTCGGGAAGTACTACTTCGACTCCGACCTTGTGGTCCATCAGCGAAAGGTCCCGGCGAAGGTCGGCGGCTCGACGGCCACCGCGGTTTCCACCTACACGCGAAACCACTCCGGTAAGGGCTACATCACGACCATCGCGTACCCGGACGGCATCCAGCAGGTCCGTAGCTTCGACTCGATGCATCGTGCGATCCGCAGCGAGGTGTTCGATGCCGGCAGCGTGAGGCGCAAGCTCGTGGAGGCCGACTTCGATGAGGTTGGTCGCGTCGTCCGGAGCCGGCAATGGCTGCTTGACGGCACCGGGACGATCTCGGGTGCCTCGGCGGAGACGGAGTTCGTCTACAACGTCAGGTCCCAGGTGACCGAAGTGAGGGCGCCGCTCGGCCGCAAGGCCTTCCGCGTCTACGACGACTACGGTCGCCTCAAGTCGACGCACGACAACCTGTCGACGAGCTCGTCGGGGTGGAACGAAGTCGAGCTGACCTACATGACGGGGCGAGACCTCGTGGTGGCCGCCGTCTCGAAGATCTTCGAGGAGAGCGACGATGCGTCTCCGCCGGCCGGCACGCGGAAGGAGTATCGGACCGAATTCGAGTACGACCTCCTCGGGCGCACTCTGAAGACCCGGCGCGAGGGTCTGGTCGGCAGTTCGGCGACCGCCCTGGAGAGCACCTACGCCTACAACAGCCTCGGCTCCCTCGTCTACACCCAGGAGCCTCAGCAGCAGGGTGACGCGAACAAGTTCACTCGCGCGGTCTTCGATGCGGCAGGGCGGTGGGTGCAGGTCGTCAAGAAGGCCTCCAGCACCGACCAGATCGTTCTGCGGTCGGAATACGTTGACTACCAGTCGACGAGCAAGGAGACGGAGGTCAAGCGATACGACGGGCGCGGTTTCGTTACGCGGTCCCAGTTCGACGCACTCTACCGAGTCCAGAACCACTATCGCCCTGGCTACACGACAGGCGCTGCCCACAAGACTCGCGTGCAGTACGACGTGGGTTCGATGGTCGACCGAGTGGTGGACGGGAACGCGAACGAGATCCTCTACTCGCGCGACATCTCGGGTCGCGTCCTGCAGCGCAATGTCACCTTGGGCTTCTTCGTGTCGCCGATGGCGACCCGCGAGGTCTTCGAGTACGACGGCATCGGCCGGTTGGCCTCGATGGCCACCGATGCCTACAGCTCCCCGCACCCGCGCGTCGTCGACGTCGACTTCACCTACGACAGTCTCGACCGCGTCCTCAACGAGCAGTTCGTCTACTACGGCATCACGTCGGGGAACGACTTCGACGTCACCAGCGCCTACACTTACTCGGGGAGCCAACCGCTAGGGGACCCCTCGTTCCGGCGCAACGTGACGTACCCGAGCGGCATGGCCGTCGCGACGGAACCGGACTCCATCGGTCGACTCGAAGAGGTCAAGCTCACTCCGGTTGGCGGCTCGCAGTTCACTCTGTCGAAGTACCGCTACGCAGGCGGCGACGTCTTGCACCGCAAGACCTGG
>CAZVMA010000219.1:4265-5164 GCA_964628545.1 uncultured Pseudomonadales bacterium
GGGTCTACAGTGGTGGACACCTCGGTCGGGTTCGACGACCACGGTCGACTGGGCTCCCTGCAGCACAAGATCGGAAGCAGCACCCCGTTCGATAAGTTCAGCTACACCTGGGACGGCGCGGGGGACCTGATCCGGAAGAAGCGCGAGATCGGCACCACCACCGCTGGTCAGCTGTTCCAGTACGACGGCTACCATCGGCTCACGGGGGCCAAGCACGGCGTCCCGATCGCGCAAGCGGACGGTACCTACACAGCGGCTACCAGCTACGCCAAGGAGGTGCTGTACACGCTTGATCCCGGTCAGAACCGCGACCAGGTCGTGGTCAATGCCGGCGGCACGTCCACGGTCTCGGACTACACGACGGAGTCGGACAGCCCTCGCTACTCCACCGCAGAGGGCTTCACGCCCCTCTACGACGGAGAGGGCAACATGGTGTTCGATGGCTTGCACCTCTACATGTACGACTTCCGGAACCGGCTTTCGGAGGTCTACGGGGTCTACCCGACCAGCAGCTCGTCTTCGAGTTCTGCGTTGTCGGGGACAGAGGAGTCGCGGAGCACCGGCACTTCCGAGCGGCGGCTGACGCCGCAGCGAGCGCGCCGCGTTCGGGTTGGTGACTTGGCCCTCGGCCGGCAGGAGTTGTTCAACCGCGCCCGTGGCAACCTGGTCGACTACGCGAAGCGGGAGCGCAGCTCGACAACCGCCCTGCGATCCAGCGCGATCACGGCGTCTGGTGACGGTGGCGGAGGCGCTGAGGAGGAGCCGCCGACCTTCGAGGTCGTGCTCGAGGGCGTCTACGGCTACGACCCGTTCAATCGCCGTGTCCTCCGCCTCGATGCGGAAGGCGACATCCGCTACGCCTACGACGGGTGGCGCGAAGTCGAGGAGCTGGCCATCAA
>CAZVMA010000220.1:0-5154 GCA_964628545.1 uncultured Pseudomonadales bacterium
ACGTCACGCCCGTGCCGCCAAGACCGCAGTAGCCGTTTGGTACCTTGGCCAGATACTGCTGGTGATAGTGTTCGGCGTAGTAGAACGCCGGCGCCGGCGCGATCTCGGTGGTGATGCGACCATATCCGGCAGCCGTCAAGCCGCTCTGGAACTGCTCGCGGCTGGCCTCGGCCAGCGCCTGCTGACGCGGGCCGTAGGTATAGACCGCGGACCGGTACTGAGTGCCGACGTCGTTGCCCTGACGCATGCCCTGGGTCGGGTCGTGCGATTCCCAGAACACTTTCAAAAGCGCGCCGTAGTCGACACGCGCGGGATCAAACACCACCAGCACGACCTCCGTGTGGCCGGTAAGCCCCGAGCAGACTTCTTCGTACGTTGGGTTGGGTGTCAGCCCACCGGCATAACCCACCGCCGTCGAAAAAACCCCATCGACCTGCCAGAATCGGCGTTCTGCACCCCAGAAGCAGCCAAGCGCGAACTGCGCCTGTTCCAGGCCGGCGGGAAAAGGCGGCTTGAGCGGTGCGCCGTTGACGAAATGCGCCGGCGGCACCGGCATTTCCGCGGTACGCCCGGGCAGGGCTTCAGCGGCAGCGGGAAGACGGAGTTTCTGGCCCCAAGCCATGTCGACAGCCTCGCGTTACTGAAAAAAATGAGGAGCACCAAGATCATACGCTTCAACCGGCGAGTGACAAAGCCCGCGTCGCGCAACCTGGCCGGCCCGGTGCTGCTGTTCATGCTGTTCGGCCTCGCTGGCTGTCAGGCTGCGCCGCCGGTTCCCTACGACGTGCTCACGGCCCGCATCGCGGCCGGTGAAGCCACCTCGCCGGGTGAGCTCGACCGAAGCTTCCGTGCCGCACCCGATCATGTCGAGCGCCTCGAACGCCTGGCCGAGCTGGAGCTGCAGGCCTACGCGATCCTGGAGGACGAGCCGCTGAAACTGGGTTCGCTCGGAACGGCCATGCTCGACAACTACTACGGCAGCCTGACCGGGCACTATGTGCTGGCGCGGTTCTACCGGCACCTCGAAAACGCCGAAGCTGCCGAGCTGCACGAGGGATGGGTCGAACAGATCCGCGCCCACATCAAGGCGGGTGCGCGGCTGCCCGACGCAGGCGCAGACGGCAAGCGGCGCCCGACAAAGGCGCGCCAACGCGCCGCCGCCGAGCGCACCGCGGCGGCCGACGGAACGTCGCGTCCCACCCACCTGACGCTACCCTATCTGCCGGCCGCTACGGCCGTTGAAGCCCAGGTCTACGCGCTGACTGAGGGCCTGACGCCCGTCGGATCCATCTACCAGACCTCCGGCACGGTCCCGCTCGCGCTGCTGCTGCAGGGCAAACCCGAGAGCGGCCGCATCGTCGCGCTTCAGTTCGACCTTACCGGCGTTTACGAAGGTATCCGGTCCAGTCTGGGTGCCTCGGCGGATGACCCCGATTTCAACGCGTTTGCGGCAGTCGGTTACCTTGCGCGCGAGGGCGACAGCGCGGCGCAGACGGCCGTCGGCGCCTTCCTGGCCAGTCAGGAGCGGTTTGAAGATGCCGTGAACTGGCTGCGCGCCGCCTCGCGAACCGGCAACCTGATCGCCAATACCCTGCTGGCGCGCATCTTCTGGGAACAGGCGCGCGCAACCGAGGATGAAGAAGAACGCGAGAACCTGCTCAGCGAGACGCTGGACAACTACCTCCAGGCGATCACCCTGGGGTCGTCAGACGCGATGTACGCGCTGGGCGTGCTGTATCTGAACGGCCATTTCGACGAGGAAAACGTGGCTGCTGGCGTGCCGCTGCTGCGCCAGGCCGCGGATCTCGAGAACGACGACGCGTTGATCTACCTCGGCCATTTGCACTACACCGGCGAAGGGGTCGAGCAAGACTACAGCGCCGCGCGCGACTTCTTCGCGGAAGCCGCCGCACTCGGAAACCCTCTGGCGCGCCGCACGTATGCCCGGTTCCTGCTCGACCGCGCGGCCGACCAGGCCAGCGACCCGCGCGCAGCCGAGTGGCTGCGCGAACTGGCGGACGGCAACGACGCCGAAGCCATGCTGCTGCTCGGCAATCTGGCCGCCCGCGGGCAAGACGGCAAACCCGATCGCCGTGCAGCCCGACGCTGGTACCGCAAGGCCGTGTCCGCGGCGCCGCTCGAGCCCGCGCTGGTGAACGAAATTGCCTGGACCCTGGCGGTCAGCACCGACATCGATCTGCGCGAGCCCGCCTACGCACGCGCCATCATGGACACGCTGATGAACGGCAACGCCGAGGCGCGCAAGCGCCCGGAGTACCTCGATACCTGGGCGGCCGCACATGCGGCCAGCGGCGACTTCGAGCGCGCGCGCGCGCTGCAGGCGGAGGCCGTGGCGATTGCCGAGGATGACGAGTTCGCCGAGGTGCGGCCGATCCTGGCCGAGCATCTGGCGCTGTTCGAGCGCGGCGAGACCGTGTCTGAAGCGGTGCCGTGAGCGCAGACCTGCGCGCGCTGCTGGCGCGGGGGGCACCATTCCTGGACGTGCGCGCCCCGGGCGAGGCCGCCCGAGGCTCGCTGCCGACGGCGACCAACCTGCCCATCCTGAATGACGCCGAGCGGGCCCGGGTCGGCACCACCTACAAGCAGCAAGGCGCCGACGCCGCGGAGCGGGTGGGCCACCGACTGGTCAGCGGGCCGGTGCGCGAGCAGCGGATCGCAGCCTGGTGCGACTACGCGATTCAGCATCCGGACGCATGGATCTTTTGCTGGCGTGGCGGTCAACGCTCGGCTATTGCCCAGTCGTGGTTGACAGCGGCCGGCCACGAACTGCCGCGCGTCGCAGGGGGTTTCAAGGCACTCCGTCAGACCTGCCTGACGGTGCTCGAGGAAACCGCTGGTGATCCTCGGCCCTGGCTGGTGGTGGGCGGGCGCACCGGCAGCGGCAAGACTGACTTTTTGCGCGCAACGCCCAACGCCATCGATCTGGAGGGTCTGGCGGCGCATCGTGGATCCGCGTTCGGCGCCATGGATCGCGAGCAACCAGCCCCCGTTTCCTTCGAGAACGCCCTTGCCATCGCGTGCCTGCAGCACCGGGGCCCGGTCCTGCTGCTGGAAGACGAAAGCCGCACGATCGGCCGCATCGCCCTGCCGACCGTATGGCATGCACGCATGCAGACGGCACCGGTCGCCCTGCTGGAGGTGCCATTTGCCGATCGCTGCGCCAACATCGTGCGCGAGTATGTGCAGGAGCCCCTGGCGCGCGGCACGCCCGAAGCCAGCCTGCAGATGCGGTACGAACACGCGCTGTTGCGCATCGAGCGCCGCCTGGGTGGCGAGCGACGTCGAACCATCACCGCTGCACTGCAGGCCGCTTTTGGCGCGCGCGCGGCGAATGGCGAATCCGACCCTGGGGCCCACGCGGTCTGGGTCGGGCAGCTGCTCGAGTGGTACTACGACCCCATGTACGATCACCAGCTGAACGGAAAGCTGCCGCGCGTTGTGGTTCGGGGCGATGCCGAGACGCTGCGCGACTATCTGCGGGAGGGAAACGCATGGAACCCATCACTCTGAAGGGCGCGCCCGGTTCGCCGTACACGCGCAAGATGCTCGCGCTGCTGCGCTACCAGCGCCTGCCCTACCGATTCCTGATCGGCAATCACGACCACGACTTTGGCCTGCCGAAGCCGAAGGTCGCCCTGCTACCCACCTTCTATCTGCGCGATGCCCAAGGCGAACTCGAGGCGGTGGTCGACTCGACGCCGCTGATCCGGCGCCTCGAACAGGACTACCCGGGCGCGCGCTCGGTGCTGCCGATTGATCCGGTCGTCGGCTTCATCGATGCGCTGATCGAAGACTATGGCGATGAATGGCTGACCAAGGCCATGTTCCATTACCGATGGCACTATCAGGCGGACATCGCCCACGCCGGCAACATCCTGCCGCGCTGGCGTTCGATCAGCACGCCCGAGGCGCGCATCGAAACCCTGCGCGCCCAATTCTCGAGGCGCCAGATCGACCGGCTGTGGGTCGTGGGCTCGAACGCGGTCACCGCGCCCGTCATCGAAGCCAGCTACCGACGCTTCCTCGGCATCATGGACGACGTGCTGAAGCACCAACCCTTCCTGCTTGGCGCGCGCCCCGGCAGCGCCGACCTGGCCGTCTACGGGCAACTCACCCAGCTCGCGCATTTCGACCCGACGCCGCGCGCACTGACGCTTGAGATCGCGCCGCGAGTGTTTGCGTGGGTGGACGTCATGGACGATCTGTCCGGGCTCGATCCTCAGAGCGAAGACTGGCTTGACCCCGCCGCGCTCGCCGCGGTGCTGCGCCCGCTGCTAACGGAAATCGGTCGGACTTACGTGCCGGTGATGCTTGCTAACGCAGCGGCGCTGAACAGCGGCGCCGAACGGGTGGTGGCCCGCGTCGACGACGCCGAGTGGGTGCAGCAGCCGTTCCCCTACCAAGCGAGGTGCGTGGCCATGCTGCGGGCGGCGCACGCGCGGCTGGAGCCGGGTGATCGCGCCCAAGTCGACGCCCTGCTGGCGGGCACCGGCTGCAGCGCGCTGTTCCAGCGCTGAGCTGATCCCAAGGCCCGCGCTCAGTCGTGCGGGTGACGGTGGCCTTCGTGGTGATGGCTCGAGTGGTCATGGCCTTCGTGGTGATGGCCTTCGTGGTGATGGCTCGAGTGGTCATGGCCCAAGTGGTCATGGCCCAAGTGATCGTGGCCCTCCGGGCGATCGGCCATGTGACTGACGCGGCTGGCCACGACCGCGGCCGGCGCCAGCCCGAGCCGGTCAAGCACGCTCTCGAGCGCGCACAGGAAGTGCGACCAGTAAACATCGGGCGTCCCCGGGGGAGCCGCGATCGACGCAACTGCCGGATCGTGAGCCCCGATGGCCGCAATCAGCTCGATGCGGAAGTCGTCCCAAGAAAATAGCCCCGCATCAACCAGCACGTGGGCCATCCCGAACACCCGCCCCTGCCAGGGCGCATCAAACACCGTCTCGCCGTTGGCGCTGGGCGGGGCCAACGCACCGGCAAGCGGGATAGGTGCCCGGTGGTCCACCGCCTGCCCGATCATGCCGGCAGCCCCACACCGATCATGGCGTCGCGGGTGACCCGACCCGCCAGCGTTGCTTCGTCCTGATTTTCCCAACCCGCCGGCGGCGCTGGCAGCACCAGGTAACGCACCTC
>CAZVMA010000221.1:0-3340 GCA_964628545.1 uncultured Pseudomonadales bacterium
GTCGCGGTTGGCACGGCCCACCGCGTGGTCGAGCACGGCAACCAGGTGCGGTAGCCAGGAGATGCCGACTTCCTCGACCACCACCGCAAGTTTAGGGTGCCGCTCCAGCACGCCGTCGAATACCAGCGCGCCGAGCAACAGCTGGGGTGCCAGCTGCGGTGCTAGGGTCATGCTGAGCAGACTGTAGGTGCTGAGATCTGCCGCGCCGTTGTTGGCCCAACCGAACTGGATGCGCTCGCGCGAGAAACCCACGTGAGCGATGGCAGCCATGCCGAGGTCTTCAGCGGCAGACCAGATGGGCTCGAAATCGGGATGCGTGATGGAGCGTGCAAGCGGCGCGCGACCACCGCGGCCCGATCGACCCACTCCCACCGGTGACTCGCTGATCGCGAATGCGCGGCTACCGAGCATGCGCATGCGCGTCATTTCCGCGACGGCCCCGGGCACGTCGTTGAAGTCAATCTGAGCGACCGGCAGCAGTCGGTCGGTGTGCCCGTGCACCACGTCCATGGCCCAGCGGTTCCAAGCCGACCGGATGCGCGGAATGAGGTCTCCGCGACGGACGCGCGCGGCCTGGACGATGGTGTTGACCAGAAACGATGGATTCAGGAACTGAATATCGATGCCCTCGGCATCACATACGCGCAATCGGGCCCTGGCATCCCACACGGGATCGTCGATGGCGGCCGCCTGTACTGTAGGCTGCCGCTCGTCGGTCATTTCCAGGTGACGTACGAACCCTGGCAGCACGGTGTCCCAGGTGGAGGCCGGCTGCTGGGTCTCGGGTAGTTCAGTCACCGCGGGATTGGTGATACCGAACACGGCATCCGCGACCTCGATGAATCTTGGCGGCGGGCCGAGTAGGGACGCCAACGCAGGATCTGCTGCCGTCAGCCAATCAACGGGTTCATGAAAATGTGCATCGACATCGACGATACGCACGGGCAGTCCTCCGTTCAGATGGTCGGGTGGGTTGTACGGTGATCGATGATGGCGCGCAAGCGCTGATGTTCCGCACGCGAGAGACGGTACCGGCTGGCGACGGCGACCGTAATGGCAATCATGCCAAGTACGCCGGGGCCCATGGCAATGGCCAGCGTTGTCAGCGACTCTGCGCTGATCGTCTCGACCGTGGCGTTGCGCTGAATGCCGGCCAGATCAACCACCACGCCGGAGATGATGATGCCGAAGCCCCCAATGGCCTTGGCCGCAAACGATGCCGCGGCGTAGTAAATGCCTTCGTTGCGGCTGCCGTGGCGTACCTCGTGTTCGTCGGTGATGTCCGCGATCATCGAGCCCAGCATGACGCCTAACAAGCCGATGCCCATGCTGCATACGGCGTTGGCGGTCATCACCAGGTAGAACAGGCGCGGATCCCCAGGCTCGGGCGCAAGACCGAGCAGCGACAGGATGATCGGGCCCGTATTCCACACCGCGTACCAGACGAGCCCCGCCATGTAGAGCGTCTTCTTCTCGGGCACGAGCCGCGCAAGCGGCGTAGCCAGGGCCGCGCCGATAAAGCCGCCCAGCACCGATGCCGGGAAGCTGAGCCCGATCAGCTGCAGGCTGAACTGGAAATACAGCGTGCCGAGGTAGATCGACAGCGCGGACACCATGCCCATGGTCATGCCCCACAGCACGGCGGTGAGCACCAGCACTCGGAACGAGGACAGCGCGAACGCCTGCCCGGCCTCGCGCAATACCTGCAGGGCGCTGAAGCGGCTGGGCTGAATGGTGGCTTGGGGCAGATGCGGGATCTGGCTGTGCGTGCCGAACGCGGAGATCCAGATGCCGACCACCAGCACCACCGCGAAGGTGGCGGCAAATAGCGGGTAGGCGTGCGGGTTCAGCTGTCCGTTCGGGTACTCGGCGGTGCCGCGAAAATACAGCTGCAGGCCGATCAGAAACACCATCAGCGTGCCCACAGAACCGAACAGGGAACGCAGGGCCGACAGCAGCGTGCGCTCGTGGTAGTCCATGGACAGCTCGGCCGTCATCGCCGTGTGCGGGATGGAATAGAACGACTGGGTCGCGCGCGTCAGGGTGGAAAACACGACCAGCCACAGGAACAGCGCGGTCTCGGTCAGCCCTGCCGGCGGCGTGAACAGCAGGTAGAAGCAGAGCCCGAACGGAAGCGCCGCGGCGTACATGAAGGGATGCCGTCGGCCCCAGGCGCTTCGCGTGCGATCGGACCAGTTGCCGACAATGGGATCGATGACCGCATCGATGGCCTGCGCAATCACGATCGCTGCGCTGGCGTACGCGCCGGACAGGCCGAGTACCTGGTTGTAGAAGAACAGCAGGAAGAAACCGAACGCCGTGCTCTGCACGCCTTCCGGGATCTGGCCAAAGGCGAACATCGTGCGCACGCGCCAGCCGAGCGGTGGTGCACTCGCCGTAGCGACGGAAGTCTGAGCAATCGAAGCCGGAGCCGCTGAAGCTTCTGCCACGGAAATCTCCCCCGAATCCGTGTTGCCGAACCGCGGTCCCCCGACCGCGGGTCGAGCATAGCCCTTTCCGGGTGATGCGGCAGCCTAGATTTGCCGGGGCTGGCGAGCGTCGGGGTCTAACGGTGGCCGTCAGCGCCGTCAGAACGGCGTGGTGCCAAGCCCAAGCCCGCCATCCACGTCGAGCTGCGCGCCCGTCGTCCACTCGGCGCACAGCAGATAGCCGACTGCTTCGGCGACTTCCTCGGCGGTGCCGATGCGGCCAAGCGGGTGCAGGGGCACCATGGCCTCGAGTCGCGCGCGCGCGCCCGCGGCGTCCGCGAGACCAGCGCGCTGATTCAGTTCGGTGGGCACTGCGCCGGGCGCGACGCAGTTCACCCGGATACCCTGGGGGCCCAGTTCGGCCGCCAGCACTCGGCTGAGCGTCTCGAGCGCGCCCTTGGTTGCGGCGTACGGTGCAGCACCCGGGAACGCGCGCCGGTTGTGGATCGAGCCGAGGAAGACGACCGCGCCACGCGTGGCAGCCAGATGCGGCACCGCGAGCCCGGTCAGCAACATGGCTGCGAACACGTTGCTGTCGAACAGCGCGCGCAGACTGGCTTCATCGATCTGCTCGAGCGGTGCCCGATACATGTTGCCCGCGTTGTTCACGAGGCCGTCCAGGCGTCCCCCGTGCGCCAGCGCCGCTGCAATCATGCGCTCGCGATCTGCCGCCACCGTGACGTCGCCGATCTCCGCGCGGCAGTTCGCGCCGATGGCTGTGGCCACCGCGGCCAGGGGTTCTGGCCTTCGACCCGTGATGGTGACGCGGGCGCCGGCCGCACACAGATAGCGCGCCATACCGGCGCCAAGCCCGGAGCCGCCGCCAGTGATCAGAATGGACTGGCCGCTCA
>CAZVMA010000221.1:3350-5150 GCA_964628545.1 uncultured Pseudomonadales bacterium
GCACGGCGCATCCATTCTGCACAGCCAGCGCGCAGAGCGCTGCAGGAGGCGCTGGTGGCTGGGGTGCTGCAGCGATGCCACCGTGTGTCCCAGGGCATCGTAGACCACGCGCGCAGCCCCGTGCGTGCGGGCCCAGAACAGCGCTTGTGACGGCTCATCAGGCGCGGCGCGCGCTGACAGCAGCGGCACGAGGGGCGCCGTGGCTGCAAGGTGGTGGAAGATCTCGTCCTCGACGGTAAAGCCATCGATGTCGAGACACAGCGGATGGTCCGGAACCAGAACGCGAACTTCGACGCGCTGCTCGGGGGGATGGAACGATCGCCCCCAGTCCCAGCGCGCGCCCAGGATCTCGCCCCAGCCGGGCCACTCACCGAAGCAGATGCAGGCCGTGTGCAGCGCCAGCACGCCGCCGCCGCGCGCGACATGCGCCTCGATGGCGCCGCGACCGTGGTCCGACAGCGTCATGGCAAATTCCGCGCGAAAAGGCTCGTATTTCGGATGATCCAGCATGCGCCAGCGCAGCGCATTGACCGTCAGCAGGTCGTAGTCAGCCAGGCTGGCGAGGGCGCCTTCGACATCGGTGGTCAGCGTGGAATGGATGCCGACCTGCGCCAGACACTCCGCCAGCATGGCGGAGGTCTCGGCGAACGGGTGGTAAATGCCGCCGTGAATGATCAGATTGTTCGGCATGATGCTGTTTGGCTTCGGCAGCGCTTAATTGCGCGGCAGGTTGTGGATGACGGTATTGATCAACCCGCCGTCGATCGCGACCGTCTGGCCGGATACGTAGGCCGCGGCATCCGACCCCAGCCACAGCACGACCTCGGCTACGTCGGCCACTGTTCCCAGGCGCCGCATGGGCACCGCCGCGCTACGGGCCGCGCGCACGGCGGCGTTGGCAAAGATCGGCGCAGACATGCCGCCGTCGATAAAGCCGGGCGCGACGGCGTTCACTCGAATGTTGTACTGGCCCCACTCGTTCGCCATCTGCTCGGTCAGACGCATGACCCCTGCCTTGGCGGCGGGGTAGGCGCCGATGTTGCTGCCGGGGCTCAGCGCATTCACTGAAGCCATGTTCACAATGCTGCCGCCGTCATGCTCGCGCATGCGTCGCGCCGCCTCGCGCGCGACGATAAAGGTGCCGGTCAGACTAATGTCCAGCGCATCGCGCCAGTCTTCCAGGCTGTGCTCGAGCAGCGGCCCGAAGCGGACGATGCCGGCGTTGTTGACCACCAGCTGCGGAGCCTCGGGCAGGGCGTCGAAGGCGCGCGCTACCTGCCCCGGGTCGCGCACGTCCGCACCGATGCCGATGGCGTTGGGCAGCGTGGCGGCCGTGGCCTCGGCGGATGCGGCGTCGATATCGACCACCGCAACACGGTAGCCGCGCGCAGCGGCCAATTCGGCAATGGCGCGGCCGATGCCGGCGGCCGCACCCGTGACGAGCGCGGTGTTCATGCGTCTGTTTCCTGGTCATTACCGGGCCTGTTGTGGTCTCCGTTGCGTCCGCGTGCCTGCGCCATCTCCCAGGTCAACGCGCGCTCGGCGAAGGGCGACACACGCCAGCCGCTGATCGGTCGCCGAGTGCGCGGCGGCTCGCGGGATACCGCGTTGCCGCCCAGAAAAATATGCTCGATGCGCCGCTTGTCGCCGAGGATTCGGATATCGGCCACAGGATCGCCATCGACGACCAAAAGATCGGCCAGACGACCGCGCTCGACGGCGCCCGTGCGGCCATACAGCTTCAGCGCGCGCGCTGCCTCGCTCGTCGCCGCCCGGATCGCCTCCAGCGGCGATAGCCCA
>CAZVMA010000222.1:0-5137 GCA_964628545.1 uncultured Pseudomonadales bacterium
CCGGATGGCAGTCTGTTCAGCATTTTTTCTGCGACCAAGGCCGTGACCTCGGCCGCCATCTGGCTGCTGCTGCAGTCCGGCGACCTGGACCTGGAGGCACGCGTCGCCGCGCTGATTCCGGAATTCGCAGCCAACGACAAGGGTTCGGTGACGGTTCTGCACCTGCTCACGCACACGGCTGGATTCCCGAACGCGCCCTTCCGGCCGGCAGACTGGCTGGATGCGCAGCGGCGCGCAGCCCGCTGGCAGCAATGGCGGCTTGCGGATGCGCCGGGCAGCCGGTTCGAATACCACCCGACCGCCACCATGTGGGTGCTGGCCGAGCTCATCGAGCGGCTGACGGGTCAGGGCTTCACCCAATTCGTGCGAGAGGCCCTGCTCGATCCGCTGGGTCTGCCGGAATTCCATCTCGGCCTGCCCGCCGACCTCAATCCTCGCGTCGCGCCCTGTCTGCCGGTGGGAGATGCCCTCACGGAGGCGGATTACGTTCGTCTCGGCATGACCCCGCCGCCGGTCACCGAAGTGACCGAAGACGCGATCGTCAGCTTCAACGATCCCGCCATCCGGGCAATCGGGGTGCCTGGTGGTGGCGGGATTACCGATGCCGCCACGCTCGCCCTGTTCTGGCAGCGACTGCTGCACGGTGGGCGCTCTGGGACGCAGCTCTTTACCGCCGACACCCTGCGCCGCGTGCGCGAGGTGCGGACTGGCAGCCTACGGGATCCGGTGCTTGGCATACCGGCGAATCGTGGGCTTGGGATCATCGTCGCGGGGGATAAGACGCGCACCGGGCGCGGCTTCGGCCACACCAACAGCGCGTCGGCCATCGGGCACAACGGCGCGGGCGGCCAGATTGCCTGGGCGGACCCCGAGACGGGGCTATCGTTTGCCTACGTGACCGGCGGGCATGACCGCAACCGGATCCGGGAGGCGCGGCGGTCGGTCGCCTTGTCCAGCCTGGCAGCGGCGGTGACTGCGCCGCGCGCTGCCGGGATGAACTGATGGGGCGGGTGACCACCCGCCCCGCAGCGCGTCGGTCAGGCGCGCGTACCGCTGAAGCTGGCATTGCCGAACATGCCAAGCTTGACGTTGCCGCTGATCTTGTCGCCGTCCACGGTCGCCGTGAATTCCAGCGTCATGGGCATCGGGCTCGTCATCTGCGCCTTCCAGGACAGGTTGTTGCCGTCTGCCTTGCCGTCGGTCAGTGCCATCTCGCCCTGGGCGCCGACCATCTTGCCGGTCAGCTCGCCGCCGCTGGTGGTGAGAATCAGGGTGCCGTTCTGGGCGCCCATCGGGGTGTTGATGGTGGTATTCCAGCTGCCGTCTGCGCTCATGGTGTGTCTCCGGTTGTGCCCGCTAGAGTGAGACTGAATCGCGGCGCCGGGGGGCGTCCGGCGGCGACGATGGGTTGGCGAATCAGCCCCCGCGCGGGCGCTGACTGCTGCGCACACAGTATCGCACAGGCCTCATGACCATCGGCAGTCTGAACGAGAGCCCGCTGCATCGGGCGCTCAAGGCCTGGTACGCGCGTGCGGGAACCCGTCAGGAGGTGCCGCTCGATGGCTTCGTTGCCGACCTGGTGCTGGCGGATTCCGGGCTGGTGGAAATCCAGACCAGCGGTTTTGGCCGCATGCGGCGCAAGCTGTTGGCGCTGTTGCCTGCGCACCGGGTGGTGCTGGTGTACCCGGTGCCGGTCAACCGGTATCTGTACCGGTTGCCGCCGGACGGAGTAGCGGAACCGGACGAGCAGGTGCGACCTCGCCGTTCGCCAAGACACGGCACGGTCCACGATGTGCTGAACGAGTTGGTGAGCCTGCCCGAAATGCTCGCCCATCCGCACTTCGAGCTGGAAGTTGTTCTGATCGACGTCGACGAATATCGGGTGCCGACACGCAGACGGGGTCGCGAAGGGTGGCGCACGGTAGAGCGGCGTTTGCGGGCGGTTCACGATCAGGTGCGGTTCGCCGACCCGGATGCACTGTTCAGATTGGTGCCGGAACCGCTGCCGGAATGCTTCTCGACCGCCGACCTTGCGCGCGCCATGGGGGCATCGCGCGCCCACGCCCAGAAACTGGCCTTCTGTTTGCGCGCCAACGGGCAGATCGAGATGGCGGGGAAGCAGGGCAATGCGCTGATTTATCGAAGGGTGAATTCCGAGCTCCGATCGGCCTGAATTTGCGGATATTCCTGCTTGACATCCTGTTACACGCTGAAACAATCCGAAACTGCGGGCATTGCCGGAGGGCGATCGCTCAGGGATCGGCAGGATCTCCCCTGCCAGACCCACAAGGAGGGTATGAGAGGATGCATATCAGAACAGGGCGCAAGCGCGCGCTGCTCGCTGCGACGGTAGTCGCGGCGTTCGGCGCGGCCGTAGCAGCGGCCGAACAGGCGATCGAGGAAGTCGTCGTCACCGGTTCCTACATCAAGGGCACACCTGAAGACGCGGCGCTGCCCGTCGACGTCGTAAGCCGGGAAGACCTCGAGGACCTCGGCAACCCGAGCCTCGTCGAGATGGTGCGGAACCTGGGCATTACGTCCGGTAACCTCGGCGAAACCAACCAGTTCCAGGCGGGCGGGCAGGGCAATGAGGGTGTGAGCACCATCAACCTGCGCGGCCTCGGCGCTTCACGCACGCTGGTGCTGCTGAACGGCCGGCGGCACGTCTCCACGGACAGCCAGGGTGTAGACATCAGCGCCTTGCCGTCCGCGGCAGTCAGCCGCATCGAAATCTTGAAGGACGGCGCGGCGGCCCTGTACGGCTCCGACGCCATCGCCGGCGTGGTGAATATGATCACCCGCAGCGGCTTCGAGGGCGTCGAGGTGCGCGCTTCGAACCAGTTCATTGAAGATTCGGACGGCGATCAGGACATCAGCGCGGTCTACGGCTGGGCCAATGACTCGATGAATTTTCTGGTGTCGGCGGAGTGGCAGCAGCGCGGCGAATTGTTTATCAAGGATCGCGACTGGTCGCTGCGTCCGCAGCCGGAAAACCCGAACGGGGGCTGGTCCGGCATCGGCAACCCGGCTCGCATTCTGCCGGCCACCGCGGGCGGCACCATCGCTGGCGCGGGCGGCCCGGACGTGGGCTGCGCGGCGCTGGGCGGCGCAGTCGTGGGGCCGGCGTGCCAGTTCCAGTTCACGTTCTACGACAACCTGATTGAGCCCCAGGACACCTACAAGGCCTATACCGAGTTCAGCTGGACGGTCAACGAATCGGCCGAACTGCATGTTGAAGCCTTGTACTCGAAGATGGACATGCCCGAGTGGAAGACCTCGCCGTCCTATCCGCCGCAGTCGCTGTTCGGACCGGACCGTTTCGTGGCCCCGACGCACCCTGGCCTGCAGCTCTACAAGCAGCAGAATCCGGGCGCGCACGGGCTCTCTGAGGCCGGTGGCGCGTACCTGGTTTCGCGGATGCTGGGCGTTGCCGGTCTCGACGGCGAGCCGCAGGAAGGCGCGCGCGAGACCGATACCTATCGGCTGGCAGCCAGCCTTAAGGGCGCGCTGTTCAATGAGGCGCTGAACTACGACATCGGAGTGTCCTGGTCGTCGCGCGAGCGCTACCTGCATGGCTACGACATGTACATCGAGCGCATGGCGTTTGCCCTCGACGGTTTGGGCGGCCCGAACTGCAACCGCAACACCGGCACGCCCGGCGCGGGCGGCTGCCTCTACTACAACCCGTTCTCGAACGGCATCGAGCGGTCGGCGGTGAACGGCGCGACGAACCCGAACTTCCCGGCCGGCGGCACCTTCAATGGTGTCCGCATCGACAACCCGCGCGAGCTGCTGGACTGGATGGTCGGCCAGCAAGCCTCCACTACCACCAACGACCTGCTGGTCTGGGACGCGGTGTTCTCGGGTGAGACCGGCTTTTCGCTGCCTGGCGGCACCATCGGCTGGGCGGCGGGCTTTCAGGCTCGGAACGAGAAGTTCGAGTTCGACCCGAACACGCTCACCGACCTGACCGCCAGCCCGTGCGCGTTCAACGACCCGCGCTCCATCTCGCTTGGCAACGTTACGCAGGCGAACTACGACCGCTGTCTGCAGAACCCGGAACTGGGTACGGGGCCGCTCGCCTTCCTGGCTGGCGCCAACCCCAGCGCCACGTCGCGCAACGTCTATGGACTGTTTGCCGAGTTCGCGCTGCCGATCTCGGACACCATCGACGCCCAGCTGGCCGTGCGCTACGAAGACTACGGCGGCGACGTTGGCAACACGATCGACCCGAAGCTGGCGGTGCGCTGGCAGGCCACCGACTGGCTGGCCGTTCGAGGCTCCGCTTCGACCACGTTCCGCGGGCCGCCGCAAAGTTTCCTGGATGCGCGCGGCACCTCGCTGCAGTTCATCGGCGCCGCGAACGCGTTCAAGGCGGTCGATACCTTCGGCAACCCGAACCTGGGGCCGGAAGAAGCCACCGCGCTGAACTTCGGCGTCATCTTCGATTTTGAAAGCCTGTATGCCTCCATCGACTTTTGGCAGTTCGACTTCACCGATCCGTTCCAGGTCGAGAGCCCTGGGCAGCTGGTCGGCGCCTATGGCGTCTACGGCAAGGACGCCAACGGCAACCCGGCAAGCTGCGCAACGTACGCGAACAACCCGGCGGCGGCGACGCCGGAGTGCGTCGCAGCGGCGGACCACATCGTGTTCCCCAACGGCGCCCAGTTCGGCTCCCTCGCCTCGCTTGAGCGCGTCGAGGCGAACTACCTGAACGGTGGTGATCAGAAGACGAACGGGGTCGACCTGTTCGTCGAGTACACGCTGGACGATGTGCTGGGCGGCACGCTGGGCCTCGGCATGGACGGCACCTACACGTTCGAGTACGACACCGAGGACTTCACCGACGTGAACGGGCTGGTGCTCGCGAAAGGCGGGGATTTCATGGGTTACCTGAACACCGCATTCGCGCCGCTGACCCCCAAGCCCGAGCTGAAGGGTCGTCTGTTCGTCAAGTACAACGTGGGCGGCCACAACGTCACCGCGGTGATGAACTACGTGGATGAGTACGTCGACGCCCGCGGCACCGTCACCGAAAGCGTGGTTGGCACGGATGTCGCGCCGTCGATCCTGACCAAGCTGAAGGACATCGACTCGATGGTGACCTACGACCTCCACTGGAACTGGTCGCTGATGG
>CAZVMA010000223.1:0-1669 GCA_964628545.1 uncultured Pseudomonadales bacterium
GTCCGCGCCGAAGGGGCGATCGCGTTGACCGTGACCCCGTACCGGCCCATCTCCGCGGCGGCCACCATGGTGAGGGCGGCGATACCGGCTTTGGCGGCGCTGTAGTTGGCCTGACCGACGCTGCCCTGCAGTCCGGCGCGCTGACCTGCGCCGATGGTCAAAGCCAGCGTGCGACAGAGCACCTGACCCGGGCCCACTGCCGGCATCGGTGTCTCGACGGCTTCAAAGTGCTCGGGCGTGAGTGGGCCATCCGGCACGCGCGCGATGCGGATCTCGAGATTGCTGCTGGTCATGAGCGCACTCCTGCAATTGGTGGGCACAGTATGGGCGAATCGTGGGGCGCGCGATCGCTTCATCAAAACCCTATGGCAAAACGCCGAGGCGTACGCCTGCTTAGGCAAAGCCCGTGCGCCGCGCATAACCCGTCTCCGAACATGAGCCGGGAAACGAGCCCCTTTCCGGTTTGTCGCACGACTCGACCGGGCAATGCAATAATCCAGCGAGTGCCATCAGGCAATGACCGATTGGGGAGAGACAAGAGCCGTGCCGACAACACAAACCGCCACCGCGGCCGAGCCGACCAAAGCCGGTAAGCTCACCGGCATTCACTACGTGGACGCCCTGGGGCTTGAGGTGCTACCCCGGCCGGAACTGGGGGTCGCCGGCCTGTGGCTGCGCGCTGGACAGCAGGAGGTCCACCTGCTCGGTATCGAGGGCGAGCCGCCGCTGAAGGAGCAGCACTTCGCTTTCGCGGTCGGCGATCTGGAAGCCCTGCGGACCCGTCTTGCCGTCCACGGTGTGCACCTGTCGGCGGCCATGCGCATTCCCGACGTCTGCCTGCAGGCCTTCACCCGCGACCCCAGCGGCAATCTGCTGGAATTCAACCAGCGGCTGTAACCGGCATCGCGCTACACTGCCGGTCGATGTCCGGCCATTCTTGCAGGGGGAGAGGGGCGTGAACGACATTCGCTATGTGCGCGCCAGGACGCGGGCCGGCCCGCTACCGCTCTCGACCCGTCTGTTTCAGGCCGTGGGCGCCTTGCCGGACACCTGGAAGAATTTCGCCTTCAACACCTTTCTGTTGTTCTACTACAACCAGGTGCTGGGGCTGACCGCGTCGCTGGCTTCCGCAGCCATCATGATCGCGCTGATCATCGACGCCATTACCGACCCGCTGGTGGGCTCGTGGTCCGACTCGTTCCGATCGCGACTGGGTCGACGGCATCCATTCATGTACGCATCGGCCCTGCCGCTTGGCGTGTCGCTGTACCTCGCGTTTGCTCCACCGGCGGGTTTATCGGAAACCGGTCTGTTCATGTGGCTGACCGCGTTCGCCGTGCTGGTGCGCACGGCCATGACGTTCTTCGTGGTGCCGTGGAACGCCCTGTTTGCGGAGTTCTCGGAGGACTACGTTGAACGCACCACGGTGGTCACCTATCGCTACGTGATCGGCTGGCTGGGCGCCGTCACCTTCACCTTCCTCACCTGGACGCTGATCTTTCCCAGCAGCCCGGAATTCACGCCCGGCCATCTGAATCCTGAGGCGTATGACATTTTCGCGCCGGTGATCGGCATTGCGGTTGCGTTAGCGGCCCTGCTGACCACACACCTCACGCGGCGCGAAGTGCCTTATCTGCTGCAGCCGGAGCACGTGCAACCGTTCTCGCCC
>CAZVMA010000223.1:1777-5129 GCA_964628545.1 uncultured Pseudomonadales bacterium
ACCGGCATCACCACCGCGCTTACCATCTACCTTCAGACCTATTTCTGGGGCCTGACGCCGGAGGATCTGCGCTGGTACGTGCTGGCCGCGTTCGGCGCTGCCGTTGCGTTCGGGCTGATCGGGCCCCTGCAGCGCCGCTACGACAAAAAAGCCATCCTGCTGACCTGTCTGTCCCTGAACCTGCTGGACGGCATTCTGATGGTGAACCTGCGCCTGGTGGACGTGGTGCCTGCCAACGGCGCTCCCCTGCTGCTGCCGCTGCTGGTTGCGAACGCCACCGTCAGCGCCTGCCTCGGCACCATCACCGGCATCATTGGCGCATCCATGATCGCCGACACGCTGGACGAGCAGGAACTCGATACCGGCCGACGTCAGGAAGGCGTGTTCTCGGCCGCGCTCTCGTTCTCCGGCAAGGTGACCTCCGGTATCGGCGTGTTCGCGGGCGGACTGATTCTTCAGTACGTGATCAACTTCCCCCGCGACGCCCGACCCACGCACCTTGAACCTGAACTGGTGTTCCAGCTGGGCCTGGTGGCCGGCGTGATCGTGCCCCTCTTCCACATCATTCCGATCCTGCTGATTCGCCGCTACGACCTGACACGTGAACGCTACGCTGGACTGCGCGCGGCACTGGAATCGCGACGCGCGGCAGCCCCGTGAAGATCCTGAACTTCGGCTCGTTCTGCATCGATCACGTCTATCAGGTACCGCATTTCGTGCGGCCCGGCGAGACGCTGCCGTCGCGGGGCTACCAGGTGTTCGCGGGGGGCAAAGGGTTCAATCAGTCGCTCGCACTGGCGCGTGCGCTGACTGACGCACCAGATCCATCGGTCGAACCGGCGCGCGCGCCCATCACGCTGGCGCATGCAGGGGCAATCGGCCGGGACGGCGAGTTCATGCTGGCAGCGTTAACTGCGGCCGGTGTGGACATCACCGGCGTGCGCAGGGTCGAGAGCCCCAGCGGCCACGCGGTGCTTCAGATCACCCCGGCCGGCGAGAACGCCATCGTCCTGTTCGCAGGCGCGAATCGGCAGCAGACGCGCGATCATATTGACCAGGTGCTGGCAGGCTACAGACGGGGCGATATCCTGGTGTTGCAGAACGAAATCAACGAACTGCCCCATCTGCTGACGCAGGCGCACGCGCGGGGACTGCGCGTCGCGTTCAACCCGGCCCCGATGGACGTCGATGTGTCAGCGCTGCCGCTTGATGCGGTAACGCTGCTGGTCGTCAACGAAGTCGAGGCCGCCGATCTGACCGGTGCCGAGACCACGGGTCGCCAACTCGCCGACCTGGGCGCGCGTTTGCCGGGCGCGACCATCATCCTGACCCTCGGTGCGGCCGGCGCCATCTGGCAGGACTCAAACCAGACCATCGAAACGCCGGCGTGGCCGGTCACCGCCGTCGACACCACGGCGGCCGGCGACACGTTTTCGGGCTATCTCATCGCCAGCCTGGCGGTCGGGCTGCCCCCCGCAGCCGCGATGGCCCGCGCTGCGCGCGCGGCAGCGCTGTGCGTCACTCGCGCCGGCGCCGCGGACTCGATTCCGTTTGCCGCCGAAGTGGCGGCCCTGGGTCAGGACTGATAGCCGGCGTAAGAGTCTTTCAGCGTCGCGTGATTCAGCAGCACGCTGGCGCGCAGCGCGCCGCTTGCGGCATCGCGAATGTCGGTGCGCACCCAGTACGATTCGGTTCGTCGGCTCTCTGCCAGCGCCACCACCTCACGCTCGATCAGGTAATCGCAACCGACGAACAGCGGCCCATCAACGACGCGGATCTCGAGATCGGCGAACAGCCCGACTGCGGGACCATTCACCGGCCATTCGGCCTTGCCGCTGGAGTATTCGGCAAGCACGCTCAGCATCTCGAGCGGAATGATTGCCCGCCCCCAGGGCGAGGCGGCTGCGGTGGCCGGGTCATACCAGGGTGACCCCTCAGTGATGAGCGCGAGTTTGTCCCGCAGCGAAAACGGGTACAGGTGGCCCATGTGCTGCACGAAATCCATGCGCACGGCCTCGGTGGTTCGACCGCGCAATCCCACCGACATGCGCTCGAGAATGCGCAGCTGACCGGGCGGGCGCAGCGCGCTGAGGCGTGTCGTCAGCTCGCTCGGCGGATGGCGCCCGTCTGCCCCGGGCAGGCTCGCGGTGCCGGTCAGCACCGGGGTGCCGTCCGCCTTCTCGGCGCGCACCCGGGCCTGGTTCGGCAGCGCGCCCGGTAGCTCGACAAAGGCCCGCACGGACTCACCCTCGACCACCATGTTCTGAAAATGGGCCGAGAAACAGCCCTGCTCGAACCAGCGGTCGCCCCAAAGCTGGTGCAGCAGCGGCACGAACTGACTGAAATGCGTCGGGCCCTCGATCGGCCCGGCGCGAAAGCCAAGCCGCTCGGCCATGGCGTCGTCGTGAATGGACGCGTGTCCCCCGTACACCTGATCCGCAAGCATTTGCCGCGGCTGACGCGGTGGCCCGATGAGCTCGCGTTCGGTGATCGCACCGCCCTGAACCGACGATTCTTCCTGTGCCGGCTTCGGCGCTGGCTGTTCCTGCATAGCGCTACCCTCTTGTCTGCGCGGGTGATTCGGACCCAAGATGCTTCCGAGGCAAGATTGACCCGGACCCGCAGGCATTCGCAATCCCGTCGCCGACCTGCAGCGGGCCGTCATGCACAGGAGAAGGCAATGCAGGGTGGAACAGCGGCGCGGACGCTGCCCATGGTCGATGTCGTGATCGTCGGCGCCGGCGCCTCCGGTGGCGCCGTGGCCGCGAGTCTGGCCGACACGCGCATGCGCATCGTCTGTCTCGAGCAGGGCGACTGGCCGGACAGCGCCCGTTATCCCAGCACGGGCCGCGACTGGGAAGCGCGGGCGCTGGGGGAGTACGGGTTCAATCCCAACCAGCGCGCGAACGCGGCCGACTATCCCATCGACGAGAGCGCATCGCCGATCCGCATTGCCAACTGGAACGGTGTCGGCGGCGGCACGGTGCTGTACGCCGGGCATTTCCCGCGCTTTCACCCGTCGGACTTCCGCACCCGCAGCCTGGATGGCGTGGGCGAGGACTGGCCCATCGATTACGCCACGCTGGAGCCCTTTTACGCGGAGAACGACCGGCGCATGGGCATCTCCGGGCTGGCCGGTGATCCGGCGTACCCACCCAAACCCGCGGTCATGCCACCGGTGCCGCTCGGTCGCTCTGGCAGCCGCATCGCCGCCGCTTTCAACCAGCTTGGCTGGCACTGGTGGCCCTCGGACAGCGCGGTGGCCACGGAAGACTACGGCGGCCGCGCGCGCGGCATCAATCTCGGCCACTGCCTGCACGGCTGCGCGCAAGGCGCCAAGGCCAGCACCGAC
>CAZVMA010000224.1:0-5120 GCA_964628545.1 uncultured Pseudomonadales bacterium
CGGAAAGCGCGCGGCCGCGCTGGAAGGTGAACCACGCCGACAGGTCGAATACCGGCTGGCGCAGCGACAGATCGAGGGTGTCCGTGGTGGTATCCGTGTCCGCTTCGTAGGGCTGGGCAAAACTGCCGGCCACGAAGGTGGTCTTGGTTTCGGTATCCCCCTCGATCCGGCCTACACCGGCCTGCGCCTGCGGCAGCAGCCCGGCCAGCGCGATGCGCCGAGCCTCTTGCCCGGCGCGCAGCTCGGCGCGAGCGCGGGACAGACGCAGGTCGTTTTCCAGGGCCAGCTCGTAAATGCCAGCCAGCGTGTTCTCCGGAAACCCGCCTGCCGGGGTCGGCGCAGGCGTGAGCGACTCAGGACGGGCGAGCGGGTTCGGCGCGATTGCCTTTGCGGGCGCGGCGACCGCCGGAGTTTCCGAGGCGGCCCAAGCCGCTGCGGGCGCACCCAGCGCCAACGCCAGCAGCGCGGGTGTGGTCAGGCGTCCAAGCCGGCTGATCTTGATGCGCGCCGGGGTCGACCGAGCCAGTGTCTTCATCATGTGGTCCTCTTGCTTTCATCCCGCAAGGCCGCAGGCCTGGCTGCCCGCATGCGCGGCGCACCGGAGATATGGACGGCGGCCGTACCTTACCCGAAGGGATCGGCATTGTCCTGTTCGAGCCGTCAAGCGCGCGTGTCGCGCGATCTGCTGATCGAAGCCAGCCGCTCAATGCTCGCCCTTGACGGCGGTTGGCGGCGGTACGTGTCGCAGCAGTAGCGCTGCCGTGCGCTCGGTGGCGCCGCTGGCTGCGCGGGCTCGGGATCGCAATCGTTCGCCCGCCGCCTCGCGCGCAGTCGCACCAGACGGATCGCGCCCGAGCCAGAATGCCACCACTGCGGCGAGCGCCTCGACATTGGCCACGACCGTGACCGCATTGGGCGTCGCGGCAGGTTCCCCGTCAGACGCGCCTGCCGAACCGGTCGATGCGGCAGGGTGGCCAGAGGCGCCACGGCCGGGGTCCGCCAGTAGGTCAAGCACGTCCGCGAAGTTGCGCACGCTGGGTCCGACGACAATCGGCAACCCGATCAGGGCCGGCTCGATGGGATTGTGACCCCCAACCGGGACCAGGCTGCCGCCGACAAAAGCGACGTCCGCCAGGGCGTAGTGGGGCAGCAGGACGCCCATGGCGGCGACCAGCACAACCGCTTCGTCGCCGACCGGCCCGTCATCGGGCTGCTCGCCGCCGCGGCAGAGCACCGTCAAGCCTGCGGCTGCACAACATGCGGCCACCTCGGCCGCGCGGTGCGGATGTCGGGGCACCAGCACCAGTCGCGCATTCGGAATCCGCGCACGCACCCGGCGATGGGCGGCAAGCACCAGCGCCTCCTCGCCCGCGTGCGTGCTGGCGGCGACCCATACGGGAGCCGAGCCGAAGCCGTAGCGTTGACGCAGCGCGTGCGCGCGGTCGCCGAGATCAGCCGGCAGCTCGAGATCGAACTTGACGCTGCCGGTGACGCTCAATCGGTCCGGCGGTACACCCAGGGCAGCGAAGCGCGCGGCGTGCGCGGGATACTGACAGGCCACATGAACGAGGCGCTGCATCATTCGCCGCACCAGCCGGCCACCCAGCCGATAGCCTCTGGCCGACCGAGCCGAGAGCCGGGCGTTGATCAACAGCACCGGGATGCGGCGTCGGTGTGCTTCGGCGATCAAATTCGGCCACAGCTCGGTTTCAACCAGCGCCAGCAGCGCGGGTCGCACCGCATCCAGGGCGCGGGCGACCGCGTCGGGAAAATCGTAGGGCGCGTAGGCATGCGCCACTGTGTCAGGGAAACGGGCGTACACCGCGTCTCGACCCGCGGGGGTCATGGTCGTGATCAGCACAGACAGGTCGGGACGTCTTGCGCGCAGCCGCTCGACCAGCGGCACGACGGCCAGCGTCTCGCCTGCGCTGACCGCGTGCACCCAGACCGCTCCGACAGGGACCGGGCTGTCGATGTACCCAAAGCGCTCGCCCAGCCGATCGCTGTAGCCGGGCTGACGGCGCGCACGCCAGCGCAGGCGCAGGGGCAGCAGCGGGCGCAGCAGCCACAGCGCCAGGCGATACAGGACTTCACTCATGGGTCGGAAGCCTAGAGAGTGACCGACCTTACGCACAACCCCGGACGGGATGACAAACCCGGCCGTTGGCCTCTACGCTCTGGCCACCAGGCTGACCGCGCAGCGCCAGGCGCGGTCGGCCCACCTTTGCTGCATCGCCGTGCGGGATGGCGCGCAAGAGGCTGCCGATGAACGCGAACCCGACCCCACAATCCGACCCGACAAGCGCTGATCTTGAAGTCGATGCCCTGCTGGTCGGCGGCGGCGTTGCCGGACTGTGGTTGCTGAATCGCCTGACGGCCGCCGGTTACCGGGCGCTGCTGCTCGAGCGCGACGGACTGGGTAGCGGTCAGACCCTCGCCAGTCAGGGCATGATCCACGGGGGACTGAAATACGCCTTGTCCGGTCGATTGACGCCCGCGGCCACGGCCATCGCCGACATGCCGGCGCGCTGGGCGCGCTGTCTCGCCGGCGCGGGCGAAGTCGATCTGCGCGCCGTCACCGTGCGCACACCCGACTATCACCTGTTTGCCGCCTCCGGGACGCTGGGCCGACTGACGACTTTCTTCGCCAGCCGCAGCCTGCGCGGCCGGATGCGCAGATTGCGCGCAACCGAGTTTCCGGACGGACTGCGGACGCCCGAGTTCAAGGGCGTCGTCTATGCCCTGGCCGATCCGGTACTCGATGTGCCGTCCTTGCTCACCGCGCTGGCGCAACCGGTCGCGCACCTGATCTACCAGGTAGATGCCAGCACGCTGTTTGACCCGTCGACCTTGACGCCGGATGGCGCACGCCTGCGACTCGGCGGGCACCAGATCCATGCCCGCCGTTTGATCCTGACCGCCGGCGCCGGCACCGCAGGACTGCTGGCCGCGCTCGGTCTGGGTGCACCGCGCATGCAGCGCAGACCGCTGCATCAGGTGGTCGTGCGCGCCGCCGGACTACCGCCACTTCACGCCCACTGCCTCACCGGCATCCGGCGCGCCGAACCACGCCTGACCATCACCAGCCACCCGGAGGGCAACGAATGGCTCTGGTATCTGGGCGGTCAGATCGCCACCGATGGCGTGCGCCAGACGCGGGATGAACTGATCGAAACGGCCCGCCGCGAGCTTACCGCCTGCTTCCCATGGCGAACGTGGCACGATGCCGACATCGACACGTTCGCGATCGATCGCGCGGAACCCATGCAGCCGGACGGCGCCCGCCCGGATCAGGCCTTCGCGGTAGCCGCAGGCCCGGCCGGCGTCTGCATCGTCGGTTGGCCGGTAAAGCTGACGCTGACCCCGGACCTCGCTGACCGAGTGCTGTCCCTGCTGGCGCCACCTGCCGCCAGCCTGGCGTCGGGTAGCCGATCGAGTGCCGCGCGCTCAGGCCACGACCGCAGAGAACCGCGCGCTTTGGATCTACCGCGTCCGGTGTTGGCTACCGAGCCCTGGCTTAGAACGCCAACGCTTCGATGATCATGGCGCTGACCAAAGAGCTCAGATGAGCAGGCTCAGCAGAGACCGGGGGCACGACGTGACCCGCCTGACCACAGGTACCTGATCCATGCGCCAGCAACGCCTCGGCCACAGCGATCTGTGGATTTCCCGACTCGGGCTCGGAACCGTCAAGCTGGGTCGCGACCAAGACGTGCGCTATCCGACCGGATTTCGCATTCCCGACGACCGGGCTGCCGGGCATTTACTGGATGTCGCGTCCGAGCTGGGTATCAACCTGCTGGACACCGCTCCTGCCTACGGATCAAGCGAAGAACGACTGGGCGCCCTGCTCGCGGGTCGACGAAATCGGTTCGTGCTGTCGACCAAGGTTGGGGAGTCGTTCGAGGATGGCGCGTCCAGCTGGGATTTCTCGCCCGAGGCCGTCACCGACAGCGTGCGGCGCTCGCTGACACGGCTGCGGACGGATCATCTGGATATCGTGCTGATCCACTCCGACGGACGCGACCGTGAGATCATCGAGCGCATGGGCACGCTGCAGGCGCTTGTTCAGCTGAAGCAAAAGGGCCTGATCCGCGCGGTCGGAATCTCTCACAAATCTGCCGACGGGGCCGCCTGCGCGATCGATGCCGGCTGCGACGTGATCATGGCCACCGTGCATCCCGACTACGTGGAGGAGCTGCCGCAAATCGCCCGCGCCGCCGCGGCGGGCTGCGGCGTTCTGGTCAAGAAAGCGCTGGCCAGCGGGCATGCGGCACCCGCCAGCCTGGCGTTCGGGGCCGCGCAGCCGGGCGTGACTGCGGTGGTGATCGGCACCATCAATCCCGCCCACCTGACCGCCAACGCACGCCTGATCGAAAGCCTGGACTGACGCGCGTAGAGCCTCACAGACACCGGGCTCAGAGCGCGTGCGGGAACGCCTGCACCAACGCGTGCCGAATCGGGTCGATCGTAGCCGGCGCCCAGCTCGGTCGCGTCGCCACCGATTGCGCCCGGCCCGCAAACGCCGCCCCAGGATCTGCAGCCAGGGACACCGTCAGGGGCTGCGGGTCCGGAGCGAGCCTGAGCGCCCCGTAGTAATCGCGAAACTTGAACTGACCGCCCCGCAGCGAGTCGCCGAGCGTAACCCACATATTCGGCACACCCAGCGCGTCCGCCGCGATGAGCCCGTGCATGGCGGAGGACAGCACCCAGTCCGCAGCCGCAATCCGGGCCAAAAGGTCGAGCGGAGGCGAGAACACATCCGCGATCTCGACGTGGCGCAGGCCGGCCAGGGCGGGCAGCAGCGGGTGGCCCCGATCGCGATAGTGCGGGATCACCAGCACCGAGCAGCGTTGGGCGGGTCGCGGCCGCGCACTGATCAGCCCCTGCGCCAGCAGCCAATCCTGCAGCGCCCGGTCGCCCATCAATCGATCGGCCAGCAGCCCGGGATCGCCCTGCACGATTGCGGCGGGCAAGAGCCCCAGAGCTGCAGCGGACACCGGTCCGCGCACAGCGTGAATGACATGGCGCGTTGATCGACTGTCCGCCGGGACCGGGGAAGGCTCCAGATAACCGCTGCCCCAGACGTGCACCCGGCGCTGCCACCAGCGTTCCCCCAG
>CAZVMA010000225.1:0-5099 GCA_964628545.1 uncultured Pseudomonadales bacterium
GGGTGAGGCCGCGCGGCTTGAAGGCTGGATTGAGCGCGCGCGCGCCGCGGGTGCGCGCGTGCTGTGCGGCGGACGGCGCGAGGGCGTGATGCTTGAGGCGACGCTGCTTGAGGATGTTCCGGCTCACCTCGAGGTGAACTGCGAGGAAGCATTCGGGCCGGTGGCCGTGCTGCAGCCCTACGGCGAGTTCGAGGCTGTGCTTGCGGCGGTAAACGACAGCCGCTTCGGACTGCAGGCGGGTATCTTCACCCACGACATCCGCAAGGCGATGCGCGCCTGGGACGTGCTGGAGGTGGGCGGCGTCGTGATCAACGACGTGCCCTCCTGGCGGGTCGACAACATGCCCTACGGCGGCGTGAAAGACTCGGGCCTTGGGCGCGAAGGCGTGCGCTTCGCGATCGAGGACATGACGGAAATTCGCCTGCTGGTGATCAAAGACTGATCACGCGCGCAGACCTCAATCCATGCGGCCGATCCAGGTCTGTCGGCTGAATGCGCACAGCGCGCCGGTATCGTCATACAGGGCGGTGCCGGCGAAATGCTTGCGACCTTCGATCGACTGACACCAGCCAACGACCACCAGATTCTGTGCCGCTTGCACGGGCCGCAGGATGCGCGCAGTCATGCGGCCAAGCAGGCCGGTGCGGATGCCGGCGACGTAGTACGCAAACTGCCCCGGACAATCGAGCGCGGTCCAGATGATCGCTTGGGATAAGTATCCGTCCGTGCCAGCGAGTTTCGGGTGCGGGCGCCAGGCTGCGGCGACGCCATCGAAACCAGCCACCGGCGCGGCGAAAACCTTCAGGCCCTCGCCATCAGCGGTGTCCGCGCCGCAGCACGCGCAGACCGGGTGAAATCCGGTGCCGTCCGGCAGGAATGGATTCACCTTGCGATGGAACGAGGGTGATTGCGGTTGCGCAGCCAGGGCGGTCGCAAACGTGGGCGGGCTTGGCACCGGTTCGACCAGCGTCGTGCGGGTTGCCTCGGCGATCAGCGTGTCACCCAGCTGCACGCGCACCTGGTCGGCTCCGGGTCGCAGCACCTGCATCGGCGTATCGAGCGGAATGGGTGCGCGCAGCGTGACCTCGATGGCTGCATCGGGCGCCATGGGCAGGGTGCAGTGGAACAGCTGCGCGATGGCGCCGGCGACGTAGCCGCCGTTGCCGGAGCTGGGGGGGCCGCGAAAGCGGTATGGAATTTCGACGGTCTCGCTCACGGGTAAAAGTCCATAGTCGATGACAACGCCAGACATCCTCTTGCTACGAGACCGTCTACGAGATGGTCGGGACCAAGGAACACCGCGGGCGGCTCGACAACGGCTGTCCAGTTTATCAGGCGCACCCGTTGTCACCACGCAGGGCAGTGGATTCTCCGCTACCTCTGGCGCGGACCAGCTCATATACTGCCCACTCGGCTGATGCGCGTCATTCTGAAGAACGGCAGTCTGCTTACAGACAGAGTCGAGCATAAGGGCCATGACCGTCGAGATAGAGGTGCGCTAATGAAAAGATACGGGGTGTTGGCTCTGGTTCTGGTTGCGCCGCTTGCTTTCGCCGGCCCGCAGTGCACCACTGCAGACCGCGCGCAGTGGCAGGATGAAACCGCGTTTCAGGAACAGCTTAAGGCAGAAGGATACGAGATCAAGGTCTTCAAGGTGACCGACGGCAACTGCTACGAGATTTATGGCTGGGACAAGGACAAGCGCAAGGTCGAGATCTATTTCGACCCCGTCTCCGGCAAGGCAGTAAAGACCGAGATCGACTGATCGTGCCCACTGCGCACGTCACGCTCTGGGATCCAGTGGTGCGGCTGCTGCACTGGTCCCTGGTGCTCGCATTTCTGCTGAATTACTTCGTGGTCGAGGAAGGGGAGGACGTGCACCAGTGGCTGGGCTACTTCGCTGCCGGGGCGATTGCCGTGCGCGTCGTGTGGGGTTTTCGTGATACCGGCGCGGCGCGCTGGGCGGCCTTCTGGCCGACGCCCAGCCGTCTCGCCCAGCACCTCCGCGCGCTGCTTCGAGGCGGTCATCCGCCGCAACCTGGGCATTCGCCGATTGGCGCGCTGGTGATGGTGCTGCGGCTGGTGCTGATGGCCGCGCTGGCGGTGAGCGGATTTCTGATGGAAGAAGTTGATTACTTCTGGGGTGAGGCGTGGCTCGAGGACGTGCATGAGACATTCGCCAACAGCGTGGCTGCGCTGGTTGCCCTGCACGTTTCGGCCGCGGTCGTCGAGTCCATTCGACTGCGCGAAAACCTGCCCTGGTCCATGGTGACCGGGCGCCGCCTTGTTCCCGACAACAACCGCTGAACCGCCACGGAAACGCACCCATGTTCCGCAATCTGCGCTGCTATCGCGTGCTGGGCCCGTGGCCCGACACCGAGGCGGACCTCGCTTCAGAACTGGCGCGTGTACCGTTCACGCCCTGCAATCCGTTCAGCGAACAATCCTCGGGGTTCGAGTCGCCGACCGGCATCGACACGGATCCGCTCTGTCGCAGCGTGGCAGGGGCCGACCTGCTGCGGCTGCGGCGTCAGACCCGGCTGATCCCGGCGGCGGCGGTCAACGAAGCGCTGCCGGCGCGCGTGGCGGAGTTCGAGGCGCGCATGGGGCGGGAATGCTCACGCAAAGAGCGCCGCGATTTGCGTGACGAGGTTTACGGTGAACTGCTGCCGCGGGCCCTGCTGCGCTCCGACCGTGTGCCGGCGTTCTATCTGCGACAAGAGCAGGTGCTGGCCGTCGATGCGTCGACGCCTGCGCGAGCCGAGCTGCTGCTGGATCGTCTACGGGAAGCTCTGGGGTCCCTCGAGGTGCGTGCGCTGGCTTATCGTGAACCCATGACGCGGCTCTTGACGCAGACGCTGCTGGGCGACGGCCCGCGCGCGCTGGCCCTCGGCCGAGAGTGCCGGCTGAATGACCCGGCATCGGCGAAGTCGGCCGTGCAGTGGACGGACATGGATCTGGCCGATGGCCAGCCCGCACGACTGGTGCGCGAGGGGCTGAGACTTCTGCGCCTTGGCGTGGAGTTCGAGGGCGTGCTGGCCTGCGTGATCGACCATGAGGGCGCGATCCGCAAGGTGCGTCTGCCCGGGGGCGATGCCGGCGAGGCCGCGGATGAAGACCCTCGCGCCAATCTCGACGCCGAGTTCGCCGTGTTGACCGGCACCGTGAGCCGGCTGCTCGCGTTGTTCGATCAGGCCCTGGGCGGCCCCGCATGAAGCTGACGGTACGCCAGGGCGCCGGCGACAGAATTTGGCGTCGAGCGCGCGCGCCGTGCGGCCCACGACTGTTCAGGCGGAGTCTGCTGCTGGAAGGGGCCATGACTGAGCCTGTACTGATCCAGCGTAACGGTCGGGACGTAGCGGTGGTGATGTCGAAGGCAGAGTTTGATCTGCGACATGCGATCACCGCGCGACGGGAGCAGGTGCAGCGCTATCACGAGGAGAGCATCGAGCGGTTCGGCGGTGCGCCTGGCGTACGCGACGCGGGTCTCATCGATGCCGCGCTGGCCCGTCCGTCACCCGCGGCAAACCGCACGCCATCCGCCACAGGCCATCGATGCGATCGGCATTCAGCGTGCACTCGTTCACGATCGTCCAGGGCAGGTTCTCGCTCGCGCAGTACGCCGGCAGCGCGGCGAGTGTGCGGTGAAAATCCGCCTCGCTGATGCCGAGGTCCTCGGGGTGACAGCGCACGCCGCTGTCGGCCAGAACCACCCGCACCCAGTCCGGCGCGTTGTTCTGCAGGTTGGACACCACGGCCGTACCCAGGGCGATGATCTCGCCGTGCAGGGGATGGGCGCCGGTCAGGTGTTCGTAGGCGTAGGCAAAATGATGTTCGGCGCCTTCCTCGAAGCGCGAATGCCCGAGGCGATGGCAGGCGCTGCCAATGGCCTGGTAGGCGCGCGCGAGCCAGCGCACAGCGGCGGGCGTCACGGCGCGCAGATCGCCGGCCATCCCGGGTAATTCCTGGAGCAGGCGTTGCCCTAGCGCGGCGGCCTCGGTATCCCACTGCGGGCCCTCGCTGCGACGGGTGGCCAGCATCCAGTCGTGCAGGCCGGTGTGACAGGACAGCACGTCGCCGATGCCGGCGCGATTGAGCGCGGCCGGGGCCCCTGACACCAGATCGACATCCAGCACCACGCGCTCGGCCAGAATCGGCCCGACATAGCGCACGCGCCCGGCCTCCCGCACGCCCACCGCGTCGGTGAATGCGGCATCGACCGAGGTGATGGTGGGTATCTGCACCAGTCGACGCCCCGTGCGCCAGGCAATGAATTTGGCCGTGTCCAGCGCCGAGCCACCGCCGAAGCCAACAACGACATCAGACGCGATGAGCCCGTGCAATCGTCGTTCCAGGTCGGCGCGCTCCATACTGCCCGCTACCAGCACCTGCGCTGGCCGGAAACGCGGGTCGGCTTCGGCTGATGCGGCAGCGAGGGACGCAGCGAAGCCCGACCACGGTGGGTCGTTGACGCAAATCGTGCAGGGGGGCAGCGCGGACAGTACGTCTTCTGCTCGCGCCTCGACCAGCGGAATGAATGCGTCGCTCATGCCGCGGGCCCGAGCAGGTGCGCGTGGCGCCGGATCTTCGTCAGCGCTTCAGCGAGCTGGAGGGCATCCTGCTCGCTGCCCATCAGCAGCGCGTGACGACACCAGAGCGTGCTGTCCGCAGCGTTGCGGCTGTGCGTGAGCGCCGGCTCGCCATCGCGCGAGCAGACGCGCACGGTCTGGCGTCGATGTCGGGGCGCCAGACCATCGCCGGCGCGAAACGCGTCAAGGGTGTGCAGCGGGGGATAGCTCATGGTCATAGGCAGACCCTCTGCCCGCAGGGCGCATTCAGCACTTGATCACGCGACGCGCCGAATGCCTCCGGGTCGATGCGCAGCACGTAGCAGTAGTACCCCTGGCGGGTGGTGCGGTTGTCGCGCGTCTGGGGAATCACGCCGGGAATCGCGGTCAACGCCTGGTCCAGCGCGCGGGCGCGCGCGTTGCGCGTATCGTTCTGTTCCGGAAAGCGCGCAAGCTGGGCGGCCAGCACGGCAGCTTGCCACTCGCTCATGCGGCAATTGCCGCCAAGCGCATAGTGGTCGTAGAACCAGG
>CAZVMA010000226.1:0-5077 GCA_964628545.1 uncultured Pseudomonadales bacterium
CTGCCAAGGTGCGAGAAGTAATCGGCCGCGTCTGGATCACGCCACGAGCTCAGCAAACCGCTCTAGCTCCCCTGCAATATCGGGCCCCGCCGGCTGATAGGCAATCTCCGTCACGCCCGCGCGCACGTAGCCGTCCAGCCGCTCACGCCACGCCTCGGGGCTGAGCGCCAGCTTCTGCGCACTCAACATGGCGCCGGTGATAAACGGCCGATCGCGGTCGTTTACCGCCACCAGATGGCCGTCATGCAGCGCGAGATGCCGCTCCGAAGCCGGCACGTCGGCATACGCCGACGCCCACTGTGGGCCACCCGGCAGACGCTCCAGCGCGTTGAACTCGGCCGCCCAGTGCAGGCCCACGGCAGCCGCATGACCGGCCGCCGCAATCGCTCGCTCCGAGCCGGGCGACTCGTCCGGCAACAGCACGGTCCCCATCGCGAGCAGCACCGACCGGTCGAAGCCGCCGATCGGCGCGCTGCCGAACACGCCCTGGCCCACCGACTCCGCCACGGCAATTCCCTTCGGCCCCGCCGCCGCGACCACAACAGGCACCTCAACGGGGAGCGCTGCGCCGAACCCGAGCGGGTGCAACATGCGAATGGTCTGGCCCTCCCATTGCGTCGATTCGCCGCGCAAGAGCGCCCGCACGCAGTCGATGTAGTCTGACACGTAGCGCCAGGCGAGCGGCCGCTGCCCAAGCGTCAATCGACCGGTGAACCCGGAGCCGATGGCAACCGCCACGCGCCCTGGGCCGGCAATGGAGACCAGGGTGCTGATTGCCGCCGCGTTGGTCATGGGGTGGCGAAGACTCGGCACCAGCACGGCGGGCCCAAGCCCGATGCGGCTGGTGCGCTCGGCCGCACGACACAGCTGCACCCACACATCCGGATACAGCGCCGGCGAGTCATAGAACCAAGCGTGCTGATAGCCCAGGGATTCCGCGATGCGTGCATGCTCGTGGCTGTCGTTGCTGGTGGCGAAGGCGCAGGAAAGCTTCAGATTCATGAGCTTTGTACCGTTTGATCAGGGTCTGAACATCAGCGCGCGCGGCACGAGGCCGGCCGGTTGCTGCACGATCCGGTAAGCCGTAGCCACCCATTCCGAGAGCCAGCGGCGGGTGTCGCGCGGATCGATCATTTCTTCCATCTGGAAGCGGTTGAGCGGGCCGATGGGGCCGCGCGCGCTCTCGATGCGCGCGTTGATCTCGGCGCGCAGTGCGGCAGGATCCGCCGCCTCGGCGAGCTGCCGCTTGTAGGCCGCCTCGATGCCGCCTTCGGGCGGAATGCCGCCGACATCGGCCGCGGGCCAGACCACGCGCACGGAAGCGCGACCGAGGGGCGTTGCATAATTGTTGCCCGCAACGCCAAAGCTGCGGCGCATGATCACGGTGAAGATCGGCACCTTGACCTGGGCAAACGCGATCATCCATTCACCGCCTTTGCGGATCGTGCCGGCCCGTTCGTGCTCAATGCCAACCGCAAAGCCGGGATTGTCGACCAGATTAAGAATGGGCACGTGGAATAGGTCGCAGAGGTCGAGGTGACGCTTCAGCTTGTCGCAGCCGTCCGCGGTCAGCGCCCCGCCGTTGACGTGGCGGGAATCCGACGCAATCACGCCCAGCGGATGACCGTTGCAGCGGATGAAGCCGGTAATCTGATCGGTACCCCAGAGCGGGCCGACCTCGAAGAACGAATCCTGATCGGCCATCAGCGCGATCGCGCGCCGCATATCGAACGTGGTGGTGCGCTTGCGCGGGATCAGATCCAGCAGCGCCTCCTCGCGCCGATCGGGGGGATCGTTGGGGTCGGGCGGCAGCACGGGCGGCGCTTCGTACACGCTGCCCGGCAGATACGAGAGAAATCGACGCGCCATCGCGACGGCTTCGGCCTCGGTCTCCGCCAGATTGTCGACCGATCCATTGGTGCAGTGAATGTGCCAGCCACCGAGGTCTTCCTTCGTGACCTCATAGCCCATGGCGTGGCTGACCACCGGCGGACCCGCAACGAACAGCTGCGCGATGTCCCGCACCATCACCGAAAAATGTCCGAGCACCGCCTTCGCCGCACCAATACCCACCACGCTGCCAAGCAGCAGATTCACCACCGGCACGGTCGAGAGCTGCTCGGCATACATGGCGCTGCCAAGATGACCCGGCAGAAACGAGCCACCGCCGCCCGTCACGCGCGGCCGACCCGCTTCGATGGCGCCCGTGCTCTCCTTTGCGCTGCTGGCGCCGGCTTTCTGCTGCTGCGGCACCATGGCAGCGACGCTGCCGCCGCCGGACGAGCCGTCCAACAGACGAACAGACGGGATGCGCAGCTCGATGGAGAGCCGGTCGAGATGCGCGCTCTTGGCGCCGATAGCGCCATCGGCGTGGCCGCCGCGCGAGGTGAAATCGTCGGCGCACACGACTGCGCCCCGGCCGTCGATCTGGCCCCAGCCGCCCACATGATTGGCTGGAGTAAACGCCGCCACGTTGCCGTCTTCGTCGTAGGACGCGAACCCCGCCAGGCTGCCGACCTCGCGAAACGAATTCGCATCCAGCAGCAGATCAATGCGCTCGCGACAGGTCAGCTTGCCGCGGCTGCGCTGGCGCACCACCCCAGGCTCCTGCGAGCCGGGCGCCAGGCGCTGGTACGCAAAGCCCTTCAGGGTCTCGACGTCCGCGAGCAGCGGTGCCCACGATTGGGCGGGATGGCGCTCTGGGCTGACCGCCGCTGCGGCAGCGTCCGAAACGGGGTCGAGAACCATCAGTATCTCGCCGGCGGCCACCGCAGTACCTGGGGTCACGTCCAGAACCGCATCGACGCGCCCCGACACGGGGGCGGTCAACGCCGTCTCCATTTTCATGGCGGAGAGGATGGCCAGGGTATCGCCGGCCTGGACCACGGCGCCGTGCGTCACCGACCACGCCACCAGGGCGCCCGCGAGCGGCGCCGACACCGGCAGCTGCCCCGCACGCACCGGCAGCGGAGCGCGAACGGTCGTCGGCGGTGCGGCCAGCGGCGCCTGAATTAGCTCGGCGGCCCGCGCCTCGAGCAGTTCGAGCGTCGGGCCCAACTCGATTCGACCAGGAATCGGCAGCCCCGCCAGCCAGGTGGTTCTCGCGTCGCCCGCCAGGAATCGCGGGTGAGCAAGAATGGCGTGCAGCTGCGCCACGTTGGTCGGCACACCGCCCAGATGGAACTCGGACAGCGCCCGGACCGCGCGGTCCACCGCGCGCGCAAACGGCAGCCCGGCACCAACGCGGACGATCAGCTTGGCAAACAAGGGGTCGAACTGGGGCGGCGGCGCGTACCCAAGGTACGCCGCGGCATCCACCCGGATGCCCGGCCCTGCCGGCTCCCGGTACGCAGTGAACGTGCCAGGGCCCAGCGCCACCAGCCGCAGCTGCAGCGCGAAGCCTTGCGGCGCCGGCACACCCCGATCGGCATCGATACCGAGGTCGCCAAGCGATGCGCCGTCCGCGATCCGGAACTGGGCTTCTACCAGGTCGATGCCCGTGACTTCTTCCGTCACCGTGTGTTCCACCTGAATGCGCGGGTTGCACTCGATGAACCAATGGGCGCCAGACTGCGGATCGACGAGAAACTCAACCGTGCCCGCATTCACGTAGCCCGCCGCGCGGGCAATGAGCAGCGCATCCGCGAGCAGCCGCTCGCGCAGCTGCGCCGCCAGGCCCGGCGCCGGCGCGATCTCCACCACCTTTTGATTGCGCAGCTGCACCGAACAATCGCGCTCATGCAGATGCACCAGCGCGCCCGCGGCGTCGCCGAGGATCTGCACCTCGATGTGCTGCGGGTCGACAATCAGCCGCTCGAGAAACAGGGCGCCATCGCCGAACGACGCGAGGGCTTCGCTGTGGCAGCGAGCAAAGGCGTCAGCCAGCTCATCTGGGCGATCTACGCGCCGAATGCCCCGCCCGCCGCCACCGGCGGCCGCCTTCAGCATCACCGGAAACCCAATCTGCTGCGCGATCGCGTGCGCGGCTTCGACCGTGTCGACAGCCCCCGTGCTGCCGGGCACCACCGGCACACCTGCCGCCTCCGCCAGCGCGCGCGCTGCCACCTTGTCACCAAACAGCCGAATGGTCTCCGGACGCGGGCCGATGAAAGTCAGACCCGCCGCTGCGCAGGCGTCCGCGAAGCCCGCATTTTCCGCTAGAAAGCCATACCCCGGATGCACGGCATCGCATCCTTCAGCCTGTGCTGCCGCGATGATGCCGGCGCTGTCGAGGTAAGCTCGAATGCCGTCATCCGGCCGGACGGTGGCGCTGCCGTCGCGGGCACCGATCCGGCGAGCCCGATCCGCGATCCGCGTGTGCAGCGACTGCGCGTCCACATCCGGATACACCGCGACCGACTGGATGCCGAGCCCCGCGGCCGCGCGCGCAATGCGCACGGCGATCTCGCCCCGATTGCAGATCAGTACCCGTTGCATGTCTTACCCCCACAGTTCCCCAACTGCACTCAAGCCCACGCGTTCACATCAAACGATCACCACCTCGATCGCGCCGAGGCCGTCGTAAACCGCCGACCACACGCCCGGTTCCGCCCGATGCGCGGGGCCCAGCGAACCGGTCAACAAAAGACTACCCGCCGGGATAGCGCCGTGCCGCGCGACGGCCGCATTGATCAGCCATTCCAGCGCGCGCCAGTGATCGCCAAACAGATCGTCCGCGCGTGCGTCATGCCGCCGTTCACCGTCGTGATGCAGTGCGAGCGCAATGGTGTTGAGATCAACCTGATCGATGGCAACAGCCGCACCCTCCACATAGCCGCCGCCTGCGAGGTTCGTGGCAATCAGATCGACGCCGCGCGGTGTCGCACGACCGAAGCCGGCATCGGCCAGCTCGAACATGGGCGCGACCGTGGCAATGACCGCACGCACGGCGGCCGGGCCGACCAGCGGTGCGTCAATGGCGCAGGCGGTGCGGAAACCCAGCTCTGCTTCAAGCACGAGCCCTCGGTACCCATCGCGCTCCACCCGCGCCCCGTGCGCATGATGACCGCTGCCGAACAGTACGCCGCAGGCCGGCTCCTCCAACCCGAGCGCGCGTTGCGCGGCTGGCGCATGAATG
>CAZVMA010000227.1:0-5056 GCA_964628545.1 uncultured Pseudomonadales bacterium
TGTGGATTGGGGCCATGGTCAGAGATGCGCGGCAGTCGCGCCGCGCCGAGGAGTCTCCGTGAGTGAACTGATTGCCACCGCGTCCAGCGCACCCCGAATCGGGGCCGGCAGCCGCGTCACGCTGCATTTTTCCCTGCTGCTTGATACCGGCGAAGAGATCGACACCACCCGTCGCCGCCAGCCCGCCACCTTCGTGGTGGGCGATGGCAATTTGCTGCCCGGATTCGAAGCGGCGCTCACGGGTATGCGGGCGGGGGACGACGCCCAGATCGACATCGAGCCCGATGCGGCGTTTGGTCCCCATCGGCGCGAGAACGTGCAGGTACTGCCGCGCGAACGGTTTGCCGATGTCGATCTCGAGCCCGGATTGATCGTGTCCTTCGCGGCACCGGACGGCGAGCTGCCTGGCGTCGTCAAGCGGCTCTTCGAGCGCACGGTCGAAGTGGATTTCAACCACCCGCTCGCAGGGCGGCGCATCGTATTCGACGTCTCCATCCTGCGCGTCGAGGACGCGCAGTCGATCACGCAGTTGGGTGACGCGACTCGCTAGACTGCTGGGGTTCCGTAACGGGCCTCTACGACCGTGGTTGGCCGGGCTGCGAAGGAAAGGGGCGCGACAGGATGCAGGCAGGATGGCGCAGCGCCGGTTACACGCTGATCGAGCTACTCATTGCCGTAGCGATTCTGGCGATCGTGGCCGGGGTCGCGCTGCCCTTCTACAATCAGTACGCCTTGCGCACCTATCGGGCCGAGGCGCAGGCCGACCTGATGGCCTGTGCCCAGGGTCTCGAGCGTCTGGCTGCAGCCAACTTCCGCTACCGCAATGCTGACGGCGCCATTCCCGCGCTTGCCCCGCCGCTGTGTGATCCCTTGTCTGTGCGCGAAGGCCGCTACCAGATCGCGCTGGCCTACCCGGGTGACGATGACAGTCGCTTCCAGCTGACCGCCACGCCGGCAGACCCCGGGCCGATGGCGGCGGACGGCCCGCTGACCTACGACGATGCCGGCAACCGCGGCTGGGATCGCGACCGTAATGGCGCGATAGCGGGGGCTGCCGAACAGTCCTGGCAGGATTGATCGGCACACGCAGTCGGGTCAGCGTCTCGAGTGGGACGCACGGCACACTCCCAGGCTTGCCACTCTCTTATCCTTGCACCTGGCGGTCGGCATCTGCATCAGCTGACGCAACGCGCCGTCAGGCGTCCATTGGAACAGCGATGTCGCGCGCACACACTTCGTTACAGTCGGCTGCGATCGGATCTTCCGGAGGGTACACCCTGGTCGAACTGCTGGTCACACTCGGGGTTGCGTCGGTTCTCATTGGTCTTGCAGCGCCAGCCTTCAACCAGCTCGTGCGGCAGCGCGCCTTGTCAGCGCACATCAACGATCTGGCTGTTGCCGTAGCCTATGCCCGAAGCGAGGCCATTCGACGCGGCGCCGTAATCACGCTTGAAGCGCAGGCGCCCACGATCGGCAACGAGTGGGGCGGGGGCTATTGTGTGGTCGAGTCGTCGCCTCTGTCGGTCGTGGGCGCGGCCTGTGCGCCAGCCGATCCAGCACGTCTGTTGCGGGTCGTGGCACCGATTCCGGACGTGACTCTGGCGGGCACGGGTGCTCTGTCGGGCGTGACGCGCATCGGCTTCTCAGGTCGTGGGCTGCCGCTGCAACCGCTCGCGGGCGGTATCACGCTCTGCAGCGACGACAATTCGGTCGACCCTGGGCGTCGACTTGATCTGGCCGCCACCGGTCGCGCGGTTGTTGGAGACCATGCGTGTCACGGCAGCTGAACAACGCACGCGCGTCGGCGGCCGGCTTCTCGATGATCGAGCTGCTGGTCGCCGTGCTGATTACGGGTATCGGCGTACTGGGCGTCGCGGCCCTGCAGTTGGTCAGCTTGCAGAACAATCGGGCCGCGCTTGCGCGCACCGAGGCGGTCAATTTCGCCTACGACATGATGGATCGCATCCGGGCCAATCCGCAGGGGCGCGGCAGCTACGATGGCGTGGCCCTGGGCACGCCGCCTCCCTCGACAAACAGCTGTGCCGTCGCCACCGATTGCTCTGCCGGCGCCATGGCGCAGTTTGATATTGCGATGTGGAAGTGCCAGCTGGGTGCGCACGTTGATGCGTCGGTCTGCGTCGCCTGGCGCAACGCAGGCGTGCTGCCCGATACCGAGGTCGGAATTGGGCTGCCGGAAGGCGACGGGTCGATCGCCCTGCTGGGCGAGGTCGTTCGCATTACCGTTCGGTGGACGGACGGGCAGCAGACGAGGACAGTCGTGGTCGACAGTCAGACATGAACAGAACTGTACCTCGCGGCACGCGCGGGTTTTCGCTGATCGAGCTGCTGCTCGCGCTGGCGCTTGGCCTGATCGTCGTGACCGGTATCGTGCAGCTCTTTGTTGGCAACTCCCGCTCGTACAGCGTGATGACCGGACAGGCCCGGCTGCAGGAAAACGGTCGCTTTGCGCTTGACCTGATCGCCCGGGCAGCGCGCTCCGCAGGCTTCATCGGCTGCACGCGGGAGCCCGACACGATCCTGCGCGGACTGGTGGGCAATTGGGATCTCATCCCCGAGGCCGATATTTCGCGACCTGTTCTGGCCTACCCGGCAGCGGCGACGGCAGCCGTCGTGCCGCGCAGTAGCGGCGGCGTGGATACCAACGTGTTCTATCGGGGTGCGGGCATCGATACCAGCCGTATCCCGGCAGCCACCGATGTGGTCGTGTTCCGCAGTCTGCGCAGCCCAGGTGCCCGGCTGGCAGAGGTTCTGCAGCCCAACGGACAGCCCGTCATTGTGACGCCGAGCGGTCAGTCGCCAGTGCAGGTGAACGACGTCGTGGCGATTGCGAACTGTGAGCAGGCGGCTGTGGTTCGGGTCACCGAGGTCACCCAGGCGAGCGAGACCGCCACACTGGCCTTTGCAACCGGCGGCGTGGTTGAGGTGAACGCTGCGGCAAGCGCGTCCCGCTACGTCAATGCGTTCTCGAGCCTGTCGCCGGTGGGAAAGGCCTACGGTACCGACACCATCGTCAGCCCGATCGACACCACGTATTTCTTCATCGCGCCCGGTGCCGCGGCCGGGGGTTCGGCAAATGCGAGGCAGCCGGCGCTGGCGCTGTGGCAGAAAGTGGGCATGGCGGCTCCGGTGGAGCTGGTGCAGGGGATCGAGGACCTCGAGGTGCTGCTCGGGATCGACAACAACCTCACCGACGGTGTGGCCAGTGCGACCCGCTATGTAGCCACCAGCGCGCTCAATTCGGATCAGAGTGGCCGTATCGTGTCGGTACGGGTAACGGTGACGGCCAACAGCGTTGATACGGTGAACGAGGGTACGCTGTTGCGACGCACCTTCACGCGTACCATCCAGTTGCGTAACGCCAATCCGGAGGCATGAGCATGCGCGCGCCCCCGTCCGGCCTGTCGCCGTCCGAACAATCGTTGCCCGGACCGTCCTACGCCACAACGCGCGGGATGGCCCTGTTCATCAGTCTGGTGCTGTTGCTGGTACTTACCATCCTGGGCGTTTCCGCGGTCCAGACGACGTCGCTCGAGACGCGTATGGCTCGTAACGAGCACGATGTTCTGTTGGCTTTTCAATCCGCCGAATCGGCACTGCGCGATGCCGAAGCACTGCTCGACACGATCACCACCACGGCTGTGTTCACGTCAGGCGGCAATAACGGATTGTGGTCGATGCCGCCGGTCGGCGCCCCGAATCGCTGGGATGACGTGAACGTCTGGGTGAGTGGTAGCCGAGAGGCGGGTACGTCGGTTGGTGATGCGGTACGCACGCGACCGCGCTTTTTCATCGAACACATCGCCACCATCGAGCGCGAGGAGAATGCGTACCAGATCGATGATCCCTACTCGCTGGTGGCGACTGATCGGGTCGAGATGTTTCGGATCACGGCGCTGGGTACGGGCGGCACCGACCGCGCGCGCGTGATGTTGCAGACCACCTACGGGCGGGTGATCGATTGATGAACACATTTGAAGGCGCAGCAGTATGCGGATGAATATCGGTCGGCTTGGGCGTGCGCTGTCGCTCGTCCTGCTGCTTGTCTGGGGCGGCCCTGCGGGCGCATCGACCTACAGCCTGGAAAGCGACGAGGACGCGGTGCTCGAGACCACGATCGATCTCGGGGATGATCCGGACAAACGCTACCGCAGTTGTACGGCCGTAGCGCCGCAGGCCGGCACGGTGTCCTGTACCGGCGCGCTTGGCGAACGGTTCGTGGCGCTCCGGTATGTGCCCGCAATCAATTTTTCTGGTCTGGCAACGTTTCGGATCATTCGGGTTGATGGTGACGACCATGATGTCCGTATCACCGTTCGGCCGGTCAATGACGCGCCGACGGCGTTGGCGCAATCGCTTACCACGGCCGAGGACACTGCGTTGCCCATCGTGCTGACGGGCAGCGATATCGAGCCCGGCACCCTTTCGTTTGTGATCCTGTCAGCACCGACGCGAGGAGCGCTCAGTGGTTCGGGCGCGAATTACACGTACACGCCCAGCGCCAACGTGTCCGGTAGGGACAGCTTTTCCTTTCGGGTGATCGACGCCGCAGGCGCTGCAAGCGGTCCGGCGGTTGTGGATCTGCAGGTAACAGCCGTTGACGACATGCCGGTGGCCGTCAACGACTCGGCGACGGTTGCCGAGGGTGACTCGGTACTCATCGATGTGCTGGCTAACGACATCGTGGCGGAGCCACCGGGGACTGTTTTATCGGCGGGTACCGGCGGTTACAGCAGCAGCGCGCCGGTGATCACCCTGAACGCCAGCGGCCTGGCGGTGACGTGGCCGGACGGCGCAACCGCGAATGGACGGCTGACCATCGAGGAAGGTCGAATCCGCTATGAACCCAAGCCTTACTTTTTTGGCGCCGATACGTTTACCTATACGATCGCCGACGGCGACGGTGATGCGGCCTCAGCCTCGGTATCGCTGACCGTCACGCCGGTCAACGATCCGCCCCGGGGGTTGCAGCAGCGCACCTACTACATGCAGCAGGGTGGCGTGCTCGAGGTCCCCGCCGTCGGCGGCATGTTGAGCG
>CAZVMA010000228.1:0-5046 GCA_964628545.1 uncultured Pseudomonadales bacterium
TGCATGAGCGTGCTCATGCCAAGCGGCTCGCGAGGGTCGTGGAACAGGCTCTTGCGGCCCGCGCGATCCCACAGCGAGGCATGCACGTGGCACGATGATCCGGCCTGGTCGTAGCGCCACTTGGCCATGAAGGTGACGGCTCGCCCCATGCTGGCCGCAATGTGCTTGATGGCGTCCTTCATCACCACGTGCCGGTCAGCCATCGTCAGCGCATCAGCGTAGCGAACGTTCAGTTCCTGCTGGCCCGGCCCCCATTCGCCCTTGGTGTTTTCCACCGGAATGCCGGCGCCGTGCAGCTGGTTGCGCATCGCGCGCAGCACGTCTTCTTCCTTGCCGGTCGACAACAGGTAGTAGTCCTCGATGAACGCATTGGCCGTGCGCAGCCCGTGCCAGTGTTTGTCGCGCGCCGACTCGTAGGTTTCCCGAAACAGGTAGAACTCGAGCTCCGAGGCGCAGAACGCCTGCATGCGTTTGGCCTCGAGGCGCGCCAGCTGTCGCTTCAAAATGCCGCGCGGGCTGTGCGGCAGATCGTGCCCGTGGTGATCCTGCACGTCAGACAGCACCAGCGCAGTCTTCTCGAACCAGGGCGTGATGCGCAGGGTGGCAAGATCGGGTTTGATCACGAAGTCGCCGTAGCCGCGACTCCAGTTGGCGGCCTCGTAGCCGGGTACCGGCTCCATGTCGATATCGTTGGCGAGCAGGTAGTTGCACGCGTGGGTCTCCTGCCACGCGCCATCGACGAAAAACTGGGCATGGAAGCGTTTGCCGAGCAGGCGCCCGAACTGGTCCGCGAAACCGACCACCACGGTGTCGATCGACCCGTCGCGAACCCGCTCGCGGAGTTGGTCGAGGCTGAGGTGGCCCGTCGCGGGGTGGCCCGTCGTGGGAATGTGGTTCACTGAGTTGGCACCGCGTTTGGGCGCAGGCTGGCGCGGGGTGCGTGATGTCATCGCGTGAGGTCTCTCGTTGAGTCGGTGCGGCGGTTGTCCGCGGTGGTGTGCCCGAGCGCAAACGCCTCTTCCGGCGATAGCACCAGGCGATGGCGGCCGATCAGCGCGAAATAGGCGATGCAAAGCCCGAACCAGATCGCTACGCCCAGCACACCCTGGCGGTAAACCGGGTCGCCGAGCTGGAACCACAGCGTAGTCAGGCCGACGGCGATGGTGAGGATCGGCCCCACGATGCCGAGCGGGCTGCGAAAGGGACGCGGCAGTTCTGGCTTGCGCCAGCGCAGCAGGATGAACGACAGCGCCTGCATGATGTAGGAAAACATCGCCGCGAACACAGCCATGTTCAGCAGCGTGCCGCCGATTGCGGCAGCACCCGCGCTGGCGCCCAGGCCAAACCAGAGCGCCAGCATGACGGTCAGGGCGATGGCGGCGCCGGTGATCATGGCGACAACAGGCGTTTGACGCCGGCCGTGGGTGAGTGACAGCGGGGTTGGGAAGTAGCCGGCGCGCGACAGGGAATAGATCTGGCGACCCTTGGCGAAAATGATCGCGTGGAATGAAGCGATCAGTCCAACCACGGCGACTAGCGCCAGCACTCGGGCAATGCTGTCGCCGTGGATGGCCCGCCAGGCATCCAGCAGGGGTTCGCCCGACGTAGCGAGCGCAAAGCTGCCGACGCCGGCGACCGAGGCGTTCAGCCACAGGATCATGAACGCAGAGACGATCAGGGTCGCCATGGCGCCGAGAATCCCGATCGGCATGTCCGTTTGAGGCGCTCGGCTTTCTTCCGCGGCGAGGGGCAGCTGCTCGATGCCGAGAAACAGCCAGACCGCAAACGGCAGGGCCGCAAGCACGCCGGCCACCCCGTTCGGAAGGAAGGGTCCACCGCCTGCCGGCAATTCGACGCCGCCGGGCCCGATGTTCAGCGCCCAGCGGTCGAGATCGGCCAGTGGCAGCGCGGCGATCCAGAACGCGATCAGGCACGCGAGCGCCAGCAGCGTGGTGACCACCGTCAACCGAAAGGTCAGCTCGACGCCGATGGCGTTCAGGGTGATGAAGATCGCGTAGCCGAACAGCCACCACAACGGTTGCCAGGCCTCCGGCGTGCCGAAGATGCTGGTCAGATAGGTGCCGATGAAGAACACGATGGTGCCCGGCACCAAAACGAACTCGACGTTTTCGGCGACGCCGGTCAGGAACCCGCCCCAAGGCCCCATGGCGGTGCGGGCGAACGAATAGGCGCCGCCCGTGTGCGGCATGGCCGGCGACATCTCGGCGATCGAGAACGTGAGGCCGACGTACATGATGGCGATCAGCACGGTGGCCACCAGCATGCCGCCCCAGCCGCTGGTCGCAAGGCCCAGGTTCCAGCCGGAAAAGTGGCCGGAAATCACCGCGCCGACGCCGAGCGCCCACAGCGACCAGGCGCCCGCATGGCGGCGCAGTTTGCGCCGCTGAAAATAACTGGCGTCGGCCTGGCTGTACGCCACGAGCCCCACCCGGGTCTTGTTGTCCACGTCAGTCGTCCCGGTGTCCGCTATTCGGCCCAAGCCTAACAGGTGCGGGGCGGCGCTTCATGCGTGTCGGACCCAGGGCTACGTCACGGCACCGGTCACGTCGTGCGCCAGGCACCGCGCCAGAGGGCGAGCGCGGTAAGCCCGCCGTAACACACCATGCCTGCCGCGATGCAGGCATACACCTGCCCGAGGTGGGGATCAGGCGCGCGCACCACCCACCAGGCGCCCCCCACGCAAATGATGAACCGCAATATGGTCGCGGCAATCGGCCAGGCGACGCGTCCCGCACCCTGTGACGCAAAGTACAGCGCAAGTCCGAGCCCCTGAAACGCGAACGCCGGGCCGACCAGCTGCAGGTACTGGGCGCCGGCCGAGAAGCTCTCCGGGTCGTCGGTGAACAGCGCTACCCAGAGCCCGGGCCACAAGGCCAGCAGCAACCCTGCTGCGCCCGTCAGCGCGGCGGCGGCGCCACCGCCGATCCAGCCGATGCGCTCGGCGCGAGCCAGCTGTCCGGCGCCGACGTTGGTGCCCACCAGTGTGGTCATGGCGGCGCCGATGCCGAATACCAGCGGCACGAGCAGAAATTCGATACGCGCAACGATGCCGTAGCCGGCCAGGGTCTCCACCCCGAAGCGCCCGATCAGGCCGTTCAGCAGCATGATGGTGAGGACGGTGAAGACTGGCGAGGCTGCGGCCAACGCGCCGACGCGAAAGATGTCCGCCAGATGTCGTGCGCGCAGTACCAGGTGATCAAGCGATAGCCGCAGGGCGCGCTCCGGATGCGCGAAGCGGACGATCAGGATCACCGTGTTCAAGGTAGCGATCACGATCACCGCGACCGCGGCCCCGGCAAGGCCCAGAGCGGGCAGGCCGAGCCAGCCCAGCATCAGGCAGCCGGACAGGGGAACCTGGATGAGCGAGCTGATGATCATGAGCCGCGCTGGATAGCGCATGTCGCCGGTGCCGCGGACCGCGGCGTTCAGCAGCGCCGACAACCAGACCGGCACTGTGCCGGCAAACAGGATGGTGCCGTAGGCATCGGCCAGCGCGGTGACCTCGGCTGGGGCGCCGGTGCGGGTCAGCAGCGCGGCACCCCAGAGGCCATAGATGGCGGAGAACAGCACGCCGGCCGCGATGGCGATCGCGATGGCGTGCCACAGCAGACCCGCCGCCGCGCTGCGGTCGCCGCGACCGAGCGCGCGCGCTATGGCGCTTGCAACCGCGCCGCCGATGGCGCCGTTGGCGAGCATCTGCATCAGCATCAGCGCCGGCAGCATCAACGCCATGGCGGCTAGGGCGTGCAGGCCCAGCTGCGCAACGAATGCGGTTTCCGCCAGCGTGACGCCGGCCTGCACCAGGAATGCCAGTGCGCTTGGACTGGCCATGCGCAGCAGCAGCAGTCCGGGTGGTGCGGTCAGCAGCGGCGACAAGGTAGGCCGCGCGGCAGTGGTGTCGGTTGCTGCACTCATTTCAGTCGGACACCGCGCGGCGCAGGTCGCGCAGGGTGGTTTCGAGCGTGCGCCACCCATCCACCCCGATCCGTTCGAGCACCCGCTTCTGGGCGCGCTTCCAGCCGCGTCGTGCGGTGCGCAGGGTGCGTCTGCCGGCTGGGCTGATGGCGACCTGGCGCACGCGCGCGTCCAGCGGGTCAGGTGGGCGCAGCACCAGGCCGTCGCGTTCCAGCGGGGTGAGATTGCGCGTCAGCGTGGTGCGATCGAGGTACAGTCGTCGAGCGAGCACCGACAGCGGCAGGACCTTGACCGTCGCGAGCGACTCGAGAATGGGAAACTGCCCGCGCGTCAGGCCGGGTGCCCGCATTTCCTCTGCGTAGATGCGCGCGACGGCCCGCGCTGTTTTCTGCAGGCTGTTGCTGATGCAGTGTGCAGGGGTCAGCAGTTCGTCGGCTCCTGACATGATGGTCCATCCAATAGGTGTACATGCACGCTACTGGGTCCGATGCGCTGGCGCAAGTTCATTGGTCAGCGCTGTTCCGCAAAAGTTGGGCCATTGGGTCTTTCGCGACCAAGCGGATCGATCGATCGGCTCCTTCAGGCCGCAGCGGTTTGGCGGCGGGAGCGCCTTTTGGCACAATGCGCGATCATCCAACCGAGTCATTCCCATGGTCGACATCACTCTGCCGGATGGCGCCGTCCGCCACTTCGAGGGGCCGGCTTCCGGCCTCGACGTAGCCGCGTCCATTTCAAAGTCGCTGGCGAAGGCAGCCCTTGCGGTGCGCGTGGATGGTCGACTCACGGACGTCTATCTGCCGATCGAGCATGATGCCCGCGTCGAGATCGTGACTCGCGACACAGCCGACGGCCTCGACCTGCTGCGGCACGACGCAGCGCACGTGCTTGCGGAAGCAGTGAAGGAGCTGTTCCCGGAGACGCAGGTCACCATCGGCCCCACCATCGAGAACGGCATTTATTACGAGGTCTACGGGCCTGAGCGCTTCACCGCCCGAATGGGGCGCCATGCTGTCGTCGGCGCGTCCGAACGAACGCGCCGACTCCACCCGTGCGCAAAAAAAAAACTGCCGCCCCCTCGCGGGGGCGGCAGCCATAGAGAGATCGTCAGCA
>CAZVMA010000229.1:0-5043 GCA_964628545.1 uncultured Pseudomonadales bacterium
TTCTTGGTCGATCGCTTCAAACCAGCCCGTATTTGCGATGTCAGGCAGCATTTCGAGTTGGACCTTCAAGCGATCCACGAACAATGGTTCAAATGGACCTTTGTCATGGCGACTTCTGACCGGCTCCGAAACGATCCCGGACCCAATCCGGCGAATTAGCTCGCGCTGACCGCCATCTCGGACCTTCACGTGGGCTGGGATTGACAACGAAAGCCGCAAAAGGCGCGAATCCAGCAGCGGCTCCGAGAGCCTGATACCAACCGCTGAACCAACATGCGCCGTGAACTCAAGCTCGTCCGCGAGGTGTCGGCCGGATAATTCCCAAAGCTCTCCCTCAGAGACCGATATCGGCGACAAGCCGAAGATACCTTTTTCGATCCTTCCAAATACGTTCATAGCGGCGGCAAACGAGTTGGTGAGCGGCGGCCTCGGAATAACTCGCCGCACCATCCGAGCCCTGTAACGGGGGCTGGCATGGAGCAGCATTCGCCTGACCAGCGGACGCAGGACCCTGTGCAGGAGTATTCCCGCCCCAGTTGCCCCAGTTCGCGCTCGAATCGCTTGTGTCTCGCGCAGAAGCAACCGCAGTCGACCCGACAGCAACAACTCGACCATGAAGCCTCGCCCGTGCGAGGAAACTAATGAATCGCCTCCAAACCCCCCGAGCACATTCCTGACACCACTACCGGCCAACGCCTCGAACAACGCGCGCGTCTTGTAATGAAACAGATCCCTGAACGGCTGATCATTGATCGCCAGCATCTCGTCCAGCCCATCCAGAATGCCGAGCCCGGGCGCCGACACACGAATGACGTCGATGTTCGTGCGGCTGTCAGCCACCCGCTTGATCCACTCCCACTCGTCCCGTTCGGGCCCCGTCCAGCCATCCGGCAGCACGGAGCTGGCGGCCGTCAGCCGTTCCCCGCGCTTCACTGCTTCGTCCGCCGCGTAACAGGCGACCGTTGAGGAATCGAGTCCGCCGCTCAGCAACACGCCGTGCGGGTAAATGCTGCGCATGCGCGGCACGACTGCACGCGTCATCGCCTCCTGCAATGCCTCGGTATAGGCGTCGTCCGAGCCGAGGCGCTGCTCGCGCACGTTCTCGGGACGCCAATAGCGCTCCAGGTGCACGCGCCCCTCGCCGCTGATGGTCAGCCAATGGCCGGCCGGCAGCCGCTTGATGCCGGACCAGCACGTGCGCTGCAGGTCGTCCGCCAGCAGCACCAGAAAGTCGGCAAACCCCTGCTCATCGATGACGCGCGGCACGTCCGAGAGCGCAAAGAGCCCCTTGATCGCGCTGGCGAACGCGAACCGGTGCGCAGTCTGTGTGTAGTAAAGCGGACGCACGCCGACGTGATCGCGAGCGCAGTAGAGCGACCGCGCCTCACGATCCAGCACGGCGAACGCAAAGTCACCCAGCAGATGCTCCGGCGCGCGCTCGCGCCAGCGCAGCCAGGCGCGCATGACGAGCCCCGAATCAGGGGTCTCTGCCAGCTCTTTGTGCGACAGCCGGAACACGTGCGCCAGCTCGTCGCGGTTATCGAGCCGCAGATCGCCGACCAGCAGAAACCGACCGCTGGGGTCCGGCAGCGGTTGACGCTCGATCAGATCCTCCGGCGTGTGATGCTCAAGCAGCAGCCCCAGCGCCGCGACGTCGCCGTGCCAGCCCGAGCGCGCGTCTGCGTGACGGTACGCCGCCATGCGATCGAGCATAGCGACCAGGTCTTCCCCCGCTGCCGGGCGAGCATTGAACTGCAGAAACCCAGCGATGGCGCTCATGCGCCCGCGCTCGCGGCTCGGTCATCGTGAGAGACGTTGTTTTGGGCAGCTCGGGCGGAAATGGCGTGCAGGGGCACGAAGTGCTCCGGGCCCGGACCACCCAGCACGACGCGGTCGTCGTGCGTCAGCCAGGCGTGGCCAGCAAGCTGACCGTCAGCAGCGCGTCGAACACCCAGATCGATACGCGCTAGCCGTCCGCGACGCTGCAGCATGCGGTATCCGGCAATGGCCTGCGGAAAACAGTCCGAGCGCCAAGGAACGCGCCGGGCCATCACCCGAACCGACCAGGTGATCCGTCCCGTGTCGGGTTCGGCGACCGGCTCGGCAAGCGCCGACCGCTGCAGATGGGCCACCAACTGCTTGAAGGGTAGTGTGCGCAGCTGCCAGCGCGCCTCGAGCAGCAGGTTTCGCTCGCGCCAGGCGACCGACGCCCGACGCCGAACGTCACCCAGCCACGACACGCGCCAGCCCCTCGGCAATCAGCTGTTCCAGACACCCTGCAACTTCCCGCTCGCACTGCTCTGCGGTGACGTCGTACTCGGCCTGCAGCGCAGCGCACAAATGTTCGAAGGTGACCGGAGCTTCGATCAACTCCCAGATGCGGGTCGCCACCTCGTTCAATCCGTAGTAAGCCCCCTGCTCGACGCTCATGACCGCGATCTCGCGTTCGCTGGTGCGGGCCGAGGGGTGCTCGGGCAATCGTTCAATGCGTGTTTCAGGGGTGAGCTGCATGACGGGATTATGCGCTCAGGGGTTGGCGTCCGCGACGTGTGCGGTAAGCGTATCGACTACTTGAGCCATCTGGTCGAAGCCCCGGGGACGCACCAGCCGGAACACCCGTACGCGGGACGACAACGCGGCAATGTCCTCGAAGTGTCGAACCGTGCGACCGAGCGCGCCGATCAAAAAGGGGCGGTAGGCGTTGCGCGTGATCTCGGCAAGCGCAGCCGCACCAAACAACGGCTCGACGCGCGGCGGGCCGGATGCCTCGGCCAGCACGTAAAGCCGCGTCAGAAACTGCGGCGTCGCGCGAAACTGCGCGGGCACGGCGAGCGGCACACGATATTTGTCGCGCCCGAGATCAACGCGCTCGCAGCCCTCGGTATCAATACCCAATACGCGCGCCGCATCACCCCACAGCTTGGCGTGCGGATAGCCGGGCCAGGCAAGTGCGGTGCGAGGTTCAACCGCCAGAACATCATCGCAGAGGCTGCGCAAACCGCGCTGGCGCAGGAACGCCGCCAACGTGCTTTTACCCGCGCCCGAATCGGCGGCGATGGCCACGCAGCCATGCTGCGTTTCCAACCCGGCCGCGTGGAGGGGCAAGAGGCCGCGCTGATGCAGAAATGCACCCATCGCGGAACCCAGCAAGAACAGGCGGATATCGCTTGGGCGGGCGCCGGAGTCCGGGGCGACATCAATTCGGCCGGGCGCATCGCTACGGCCGGATTGAATCAGGAAGCCGCCGACGTTGGGTACCTGAAACCGGATTGTCGTTTCGCCGACCGCCCAGCCTCCACCCACATCGCGCAGCTCGGGGGCTTGCGGCAGCACGGCACAGGCGTGCACGCTGAGATCAATCGCCGAGCTCATCTCGGCCGGCAGCAACTCCGGGAGCAGCACATCCGATTCGATGACCAGACCGGCATAGCGATAACGCCCGAACCGGGGCGGCTCGATTTCCGGGGAAGACGACGATGAGCAGCTCACGAGACAAGGATACCGGGCTTCGGGACCTCACCGCAGCCCTGCTTGCAGATGGGGGCGCAAACGCGGGCGATGTTCTGGAGCGCGCTTCGGCCGCGGGCGGTATCGAGGACCCGCGCCAGCTGGACGCCTGCGCGCGCTACTGGGGTCAGCAGCGTATTCAGCCCATGATCGCGCGGCTGCTGTTGACCGACGCGAATTTGCCCAGTGCCTGGCTTGATTGGGCGCGGGACATCATGGCCGCCAACGGTGTGCGCGCACTGGCTCACGTGCAGCATCTGGTGACCATCGAGCGCCTGCTATCCAGTGCCGGCATTCCCATGCTGCCGATCAAGGGCGTGGTGCTGTCGACGCTGCTGCATGGCGACCCAGGCTTCCGGCGCTGCGGCGACATCGATGTCGTGGTGCCCGCGGCGGCTTTCGACGAAGCGATCGCGCTGCTTCAGACACAGGGGTATCGCATCCGGAACCCCGAGTTCATGACGCCGGACGGCCGATTCCGGCCCGCGCTGAAACGCTGCCGCAACGAGGTCGGGCTGATCGGGCCGCAGGGTGACCACACCCTCGAAGTCCACCATCGGCTGTGCAAATACCGGGGAATGTTCGCCGACGACTTCGATGGCTTGCTGGCAGACACCGTGGTGGTGCCGCTTGCCGGCCGCGACTGGCGCACGATCGGGCCGCGCGCGCTGGTCGCCTATCTCGCCTTTCACGCCATGATCTCGCGCTGGTCGGCCATGAAGTGGCTGCTGGACGTGCCGGCAGCAATCGACAGACTGGGGCCCGACAGCGTCGAGTCGGCCTACCAAGCCGCGTTCAAGGGTGGGTTCGTGCCGCTGCTGGATGCAGCACTGGTGCTCGGGAACCGTCTTCGCGGCCACGCGGAGCCGGCGCCGCGCGGCTCGGCCTGGCGCCGCGACAAACTGGTCGACGCCGTGTGGCGCCGCCTGGGCGACGGCAGCTACGCCGTGGAAAACCGCCGCGACCCACTGCAGATGATCGGCTATCGGCTGACCCTGGTCAGCGGACTCGCCGCCCGCTGGCGCATGGCCGAAGGAAGCGCGCTAAGCCTGGTGCTTTGACGCGGCGGTGCCTTGCAGCCCGCCGTCTCGCCATCACCGTCCGTAGGTGTCCAGCCACTCATCCAGGAAGCTGCGCAGGTGCTCTGAGCGGCTGGGATGACGCAGCTTGCGCAGCGCCTTTGCCTCGATCTGCCGGATGCGCTCGCGGGTAACATCGAACTGCTTGCCGACTTCCTCGAGCGTGTGGTCGGTGTTCATGTCGATGCCGAAGCGCATGCGCAGTACCTTGGCTTCGCGCGCCGTGAGCCCGGCGAGCACTTCACGAGTGGCCTCGCGCAGACCTTCGCTGGTAGCCAGATCGACCGGCGAGCCGATGGTGACGTCTTCGATGAAATCGCCAAGATGCGAATCTTCATCGTCGCCGATCGGGGTTTCCATCGAGATCGGTTCTTTGGCGATCTTGAGCACGCGTCGAACCTTGTCTTCCGGCATATCCATGCGCTGGCCCAGCTCTTCAGGCGTGGGCTCGCGACCC
>CAZVMA010000230.1:0-5042 GCA_964628545.1 uncultured Pseudomonadales bacterium
GGCGGCTTCATCCCCAACGCCTTCCTGCAGCTGACCGCCGACGGCCGCATCATCTTTTACTGCCCGCGCGACGAGATGGGCCAGGGCATCAGCACCGGGCTGGCTACCCTGATCGCCGAGGAGCTGGACGTAGATCCGGCGCGCATCGAAATCGAGTTTGCCGGCGTCCACCCCGACTACAACAATCCAGGCATGGGCGTGCAGATCACCGGCGGCAGCAACTCGGTGAAGGCGCACTATCTGCCGCTGCGACAGGTCGCGGCGGATACGCGTCAGCGACTGTTGCTGGCCGCGGCCAGTGATCTCGGCGCCCCGGTCAGTACGCTCACGACCGACGACGCTCACGTGGTGAGCGCAGGCGAACGCCACCCCTACGCGCGCTTCATCGCCACCGCCACCAAGCTGGAGGCGCCCAAGGACACGCCCCTGCGCAATCCGCGCGATTTCCGGCACATCGGACGCGATTTCCCGCGTCTGGACGGCGTGGCCAAGGCCACCGGTACGGCGGTCTACGGCATCGACGTCGATCTGCCCGACATGCACTACGCGGTGGTACGCCGCCCGCCCGTCGCGGGCGCGCGCCTGGTCGACTTTGATCCAGAGCCCGCGCGCGCGCTGCCCGGGATCACAGATGTCGTCGCGATCGGCAGCGGCGTCGCGGTGGTCGCAAAACGCTACTGGCAGGCGCGCAAGGCCGCCGCCGCGCTGAACCCGACCTGGAGCGACGAGCCCTTGGCCGCCGTCGACAGCGCTACGGTGCGCCGCGATTACGAGGCCGCGGTGGCGGGCACCAGCGACCACGAACCCGTCAACGGCCCCGATCGCGGCGACATCGCGGCTGGGTTCGCAGCCGCGACGACCACCGTCGAGGCGACCTACTGGACCCCCTATCTGGCGCACGCGCCGCTGGAACCCATGAATGCCGTGCTGCGCATTGCCGACGGCAAGGCCGAGCTCTGGACCGGCACGCAAAGCGTCTCGGCCGCGCGGGGCCTGGTCGCGCGGGTGGCCGGGCTCGACCCGGAGACCATCGCCGTGCACAACACCTACTTGGGTGGCGCCTTCGGCCGCAGGGGCACGCTGACGCACGTCACCGAGGTCGCCGAGATTGCGGTGGCGACCGGCAAGACGGTCAAGCTTCTGTGGTCGCGGGAAGACGATATCCGCCACGGAATTTATCGCCCCGCGTCGCTGATGAAGATCCGCGCCGCGCTGGATGGCGACCGGGTGGCGGCGTGGGACGTGCACCGCGCGGGCGGCAACATTACGCCCGACACGCTACGCAACTCGCTGCCGGGGCTGCTGCCCGGGCTCGGCGACCGAATGGTGGGCTGGGCCAGCAATCTCGCCGACAAGGCCACCCGCGACTGGATCGTGGACGGCTCCAGCATCGAGGGTCTGTTCGAGGACTACGACACGCCGAACCTGAAGGTGCTGCACACGACGATCGACCACGGCGTGCCGCTAACCTTCTGGCGCTCCGTCGGCCACTCGTACACCGCCTTCGCCAAGGAGTCCATGGTGGACGAACTGGCGGTCGCGGCCGGTATCGATCCCGTCGACCTGCGACTTGCGAACACGAACGGCAATCCGCGCCTGCAGAACGTAATCCGGCGGGCGGGCGAGCTGATGCGCGGCATGCAGCCCGCACCCGGCCGTCATCTCGGCTTCGCCGCTCACCACTCGTTCGCCACCGACGTGGCGCAGATCGCCGAGGTGTCGGTCGAAAACGGCGCAATCCGCGTGCACAAGGTCACCTGCGTGATCGATTGCGGCATCGCCGTGAATCCGGACATTGTCCGCGCCCAGATGGAGGGCGGCATCATCTTCGGCCTGACCGCCGCGCTCTACGGCAACCTCACGGTGGCGGGCGGCACCATCGTCGAGAGCAACTTCAGCGATTACCCGCTGCTGCGCGCAAACGAGGCGCCCGCCATTGACGTCGTGATCATCGACAGCGGCACGCCGCCCACCGGCGTGGGTGAGCCCGGTCTGCCGCCTATCGCCCCCGCAGTGGCCAATGCCGTTTTCCGGGCAACGGGCCAGCGGCTGCGGGACTTGCCACTATCGCTCTCGAAGACGGATCGAACCTCATGAAAAATCTCAAGATCGGGCTGCACATCGCTGTGCGCGATGGCAAAGGTGCGCTGGAACAGATCGAAGCAGCCGAGGCAGCCGGCATTGACGTGGCCTGGATGACGTGCGGTGGCGTGGCGCCAGATCCGCTCGCCGTGTTTTCGGCGGCGGCCCTGCGCACGCAAACGATCGGCTTTGGCACCTGCATCATCCCCACCTTCCCGCGCCACCCGCTCGCGATGGCGCAGGCCGCCATCGTCGTCGACAGCCTGGCGCCGGGGCGCCTCCGCCTGGGTGTTGGGCCCAGTCATGAGCCCGCCATTCGCGCCACCTGGGGGCTCGACTTCGAGCGTCCGCTGGAGCACCTGCGCGAATACATCACCATCCTGAATGCGGCATTCAAAACCGGCTCGGTCGACTTCAGCGGGAAGCGATTGCAGGCCCATGCCCAGTTCGCCGGGCCCGCGGCGATCGAGGTGCTGATCTCTGCGCTGCGGCACAACGCCTTTGCGTTGGCGGGCGAACTGACCGGCGGCGGCATCAGCTGGGTCACCCCGCCCGAGCACATCCGCGACGTCGCCGTGCCAGCGCTGGCAGAAGGCGCACGTCGCGCCGGTCGTGACACCGCGCCGCCCGCCATCGTGCACGTACCAATTGTGGTGTCGACCGACACGGACGCGGTGTATCAGCAGGCCGTCGCCCAGATGGGGTTTTACCAGCGACTGCCCTTCTATCGCGCCATGTGGCTCGAAGCCGGTTATGCGGACGCGGCCGGCACCACGTTCACGCGCACCATGTTCGATGCGCTGGTGGTCCACGGGGATGAGGCGCAGGTCGCCGCACGCATCCGCGCGCTGCCGGGTTTCGGGGCAGGCGAGATCATTGCCATGCCGTTGTTGCTGGGCGCTGATCCAAGCGCCCGTGCCCGCACCATCGCGTTGCTCGGATCGTTGGCGCAAAGCAGCGACTAAGGACGGGGAGCATATCCGCTACGCGCGGGGGACATATCCGGGTCCCGCGCGCGTACGCTTCCGGTCAGTTCAGCGCCAGCTCGCCGTCGACCAGCGGAATGCGTGTGCCCGGATCATGGTCCATGCGAACCTGTCCTTGCGTCTCGCCGATGCGATAGGTCACGTCGTAACCGATCACCTCGTCCTGCTTCTCCTCGACCGTTTTGCACCGCGTCTCCATTTCGGTGTACGTGCTGCCCGCCTGTACCCGCTCCTGGATCTTGTTGCCTGCATAACCGCCTGCCGCGGCACCGGCCACCGTTGCGACCTTCTTGCCGCTGCCGCCGCCGATCTTGCTGCCGAGCACACCACCGATGACGGCGCCAGCAACCGTGCCAACCACCTGATGCTGATCCTTGACCGGCTTCTGCCGCGTCACGGCCACGTCTTCACAAACCTCCCGAGGCACCGTCACCACGCGCGTGGCAGGCACCACGTTCAGCACGTCCGCATGGGTTGGCGGCGGCGGCCCGAAGCCCCCCATCATGTTGTAGCTGGCGAAGGCACCGCCAACGGTCGCGACCACCGCGCCAATCACGAGGCCCTTGACCATCGATTTATCCATACTTGCTGACTCCGATTCCGTTCCGAAAAGTACGTAACCCTGATGGACGCCGATTCTAGCCGCAGACGCACGAATGGTTCAGCCTGCCGTATGCCTGCGGCCTGGGACAAAGCCGAGCAACCTCCGACCCAGCTGGGTGTTCCGTTGCAGCGGTCCGGTGGATAGCATGCAAGGCCAACACGGGAGGGATCCATGGCCACGGCAAACCAGTACGACACCATCCAGATCGAGAAGCGCGGCGCGGTCGACTGGCTGACGCTGAATCGCCCGGAAGCGCTGAATTCGATCAACGTGCAAATGGTCACCGAGCTGCGCGACTACTTCGGCGGGTTGGCCGAGGATGCAGCCACCCGCATCGTGGTGATGCGCGGTGCCGGTCGCGCCTTCTGCGCCGGCCTCGATATCAAGGCGTCATCTGCGGGCGAAACGAGCCAACCATACGGCTACGGTTTCGGCTTCCAGGGCTATCTCGCGGAGGTTTACATCCGCATGCGCCGATGCCCGCAGCCGATCGTGTCGCTGATCAAAGGGCCCGCATGCGGCGGCGGCTTTTCCTTCGTGCTGGCATCCGATATTCGCATTGCCGGCGCCAGCGCACGCATGAACGCGGCCTTTATCCGCATCGGCCTGTCTGCCTGCGACATGGGCTCGTCGTATTTCCTGCCGCGTCTGGTGGGCACTTCCGTCGCGTCCGAGCTGCTTTTGACCGGCCGCTTCATTCACGCGGAGCGCGCGCTGCAAACCGGGCTGGTGTCGGCCGTAGTGCCCGATGACGAACTCGAGCAGGCCGCTCAGGTCTACGTCGACGAGATGCTGTCCACTTCGCCGATGGGGCTGCGCATGACCAAAGAGGGCCTCAACTTCGCGATCGACGCGCAGGGGCTCGAAGCAGCCATGGCGATCGAAAACCGCAATCAGCTGATGTGCGCCCGCACCAACGACGCGCGCGAGGGCATGCGCGCGTTCGTGGAAAAACGACCGCCCGTGTATACCGGCAGCTGATCAAAATCGCCGCGAGCGCACAGTCCGCTGGCCGGAGGCACCGATGAGGACAGGGCTGTTCATCACCGCATTGGTGATCGTGCTGCTGGCTTTGACCAATCCGCCGCGCGATGCGTTCGATGACTGGGCGCAGTACTACGTCAGCCAGCGCATCGCGGAAGAGACGGACAGCAAGCCCGACGACAGCGCCGCCCTGATCGGCGGCGCGCTGGCGGGCCTGTTCATCAGCAACATGCCGATCGAGCGCACCAACCTGCTGCTGTTTTCGATTTACGAGACGCGCCTTCCCAGCTGGGAGGCGGAGGATGAGACTTGTTGGTTCCTGGGCGTCGCCGGCCAGTTCGTGCCGCTCGGCCAGTGCCTGCAGGATTGACTGCGCCGCTCACGTC
>CAZVMA010000231.1:0-3905 GCA_964628545.1 uncultured Pseudomonadales bacterium
GCGGAGCGCGATTTGCCGGCGCTGCGTCAGGACGTGGCGCGCATCGAGGGCGACCTCGATCGGCAATTCCGCGCCATCGGGGCGCTGACCGCCGGCACCGCTGCCGCCAGCGGCACCCTGCAGCAGACGCTGGACGAAAAGCTGCGCCAGACGGTTGAGGAAAGCCGCTCGGGCCGGCGCGAGACGGCGGAGGGCAACGCCTTGTTTCTGAGCCGACTCGAATCGCGCTTCAACGGTCTGCAGGAAAGTCTGCTGCAGCAGTTGGCCACCATTGCCGCCAGCTCGGCACAAACCGCCGAGCAGCTGCGGGGCACGCTGAACGAGCGGCTCGGCGCCATCCAGACCGACAACGCGAACAAGCTCGAAGACATGCGCCGGACGGTCGACGAGAAGCTGCACGCAACGCTGGAACAGCGTCTCGGCGAGAAATTCCAGCTGGTGAGCGACCGGCTCGAACTGGTGCATGCCGGGCTCGGCGAGATGAAAACCCTGGCCGGCAGCGTTGGCGACCTGAAAAAGGTGATGAGCAACGTGCGCGCCCGCGGCACCTGGGGCGAGGTACAGCTGGGCGCGATCATCGAATCCATCCTCACCGCCGACCAGTACGCGCGCAACGTGAAAACCGTTCCCGGCAGCAATGAGCTGGTGGAATTCGCAGTGCGCATGCCCGGCCGGGTCGACGACGAGCCGGTGTGGTTACCCATCGATTCGAAATACCCGGTCGAGGACTACCAGCGGCTGATCGACGCGCACGAATCCGGTGATCGCGCGCTGATCCACCAGGCAGCTACTGCGTTCGAGTCGTCGCTGCGGCTCGAAGCGCGCAAGATCGCGAGCAAATACCTGAACCCACCCCAGACCACCGATTTCGCCATCTTGTTCCTGCCTACCGAAGGGCTGTTCGCGGAGGCGCTGCGCATACCCGGCCTCGGCGAGGCGTTCCAGAGTCAATACCGCGTGGTGCTGGCCGGACCGACGACACTGACCGCCACTCTGAACAGTCTGCGTCTCGGCTTTCGCACGCTCGCCATCGAGAAACGGTCGTCCGAAGTCTGGGGACTGCTGGGTTCGGTCAAGACCGAGTTTCGCAAGTTCGGCGTCATCGTCGACTCCACGCGCAAATCGATCGCGGCCGCGGCGAACAAGTTCGATGAACTGGGGCGCCGTACCCGCGCCATCGAGCGCGACCTGCGCGCCGTCGAGGTGCTGCCGGGTACAGCCGCCGAGCCCGCGTCCGACACGCCGCTGGCGCTGGAAGACGATCCCGGCGATGAGGCATCCTTGGGCGCTCCGGAAACCGGCGTTGCTTCGGGAAGTTGAAGCACGACCAGCTGTAGCCGAGCGACGGAGACGCAAGATGCAAGTACCAGCGGCGCGTGACATCCACGACAGTCTGCCGACCGGGAACAGCGCCAGGCCGCGCGGATTGTTTCCGGGTATCGCGCGACAACTCTGCATGGCGTCCGTGCTCTTGTTCTTTGCGGAATCGGCCGAGGCAGCCCCGCCATCGCCGGAACGGGTGCAATCGGTCGAGCTGACCGACGCGCCGTTTCGCGTCGCGACCCTGGCGCGCTTCAACGAACCGTGGGCCGCCGCGGTGCTGCCGGACGGGCGGCTACTGGTCACCGAGCGACCCGGCAAGCTGTATGTAGTCGCGCCAGATGGTACTCAATCGGCCCCGGTTGCTGGCCTACCCGATGTGGACCGCGGTGGTCAGGGCGGTCTTGGCGATGTGCTGGTGCATCCCACGTTCGCCGACAGCGGCATGATCTATCTCAGCTACGTGGAGCCCAGCAGCGAAGCGGGCGCCTACGACCTGCGCGGGGCGGCGGTGGCGCGTGCCCGACTGGTATTCGCGAACGACGGGCCGCAGCTGGCCGACGTGAAAGTAATCTGGCGGCAGAGCCCCAAAGTGTCTGGCCGCGGCCACTTTGGACACCGCCTGGCCATGGACCAGGCGGGATTTTTGTTCATCACGTCGGGCGACCGCCAAAAATTCGAGCCGGCCCAGGATTTGACCCAGAACCTCGGCAAGGTCGTGCGCCTGCACGATGACGGCCGCATACCCGCAGACAATCCATTCGCCGAGCGCGGGGGCGTGGCCGCGGAAATCTGGTCGCTCGGCCACAGAAACCCGCTCGGGCTCGCGTTCGACGCGCGCGGCCAGCTCTGGTCGCACGAGATGGGGCCAGCGCACGGCGATGAGCTGAATCACATCGAGCGCGGCGCCAACTACGGCTATCCGCTTGTCTCGGACGGCGACCACTACGGTGGCCGCGACATTCCCGACCACGCCACCCGACCCGATCTGCGCGCCCCCGACGTGTACTGGAAGCCCGCAATTTCGCCGGCAGGCTTTTTGATCTACCAGGGAGACCGTTTTCCCGACTGGACCGGCAGCGGATTCATTGGCGGGCTGTCCTCGAAGGCGCTGATCCGGGTCGCGTTAGACGCTGACAGGCCTCATGAAGTCGAACGCTTCGCCTTTGGCACGCGCATCCGCGAGATCGAAGAAGCCCCGGATGGCACGCTCTGGGTGCTTGAAGACGGTCGCCGCGCCCGCTTGCTGCACCTGACGCCGCGTTAGCCCAGACCCTGCGCCGACCGTAACCCGAGCACCATGAGCACAGCCACCAGCACCGAACGCACCGGCACCGCTCGTACGCGCTGGTGGCGCTCGCTCTACGCGCAGGTGTTGATCGCGATCGCGGCCGGGGGATTGCTCGGCCACTTTGCACCCGATCTGGCGGTGAGACTGCAGCCGCTCGGCGACGGCTTCATCAAACTGGTCAAAATGGTCATCGGGCCGGTGATCTTCCTGACTGTGGCGGGCGGTATCGCCGGCATGGCCTCCGTGTCCCGTTTGGGCGCGACGACGGCCAAAGCCCTCGCCTACTTCCTGACCGTATCCACCTTAGCGCTGGTGGTCGGGTTGATCGTAGCCAACACCATCGCGCCGGGTGCCGGCATGAACGTGGACCCGGCTACGCTCGACCCTGCCGCGGTCAGCGGCTACGTCGGCAAGGCCGAGGAACAAACGATCGCGGCATTCCTGCTTGCCATCATTCCCGACACATTCGCGGGCGCACTCACTGGCGGTCAAATCCTGCCGGTGTTGTTCGTGGCCGTGCTGTTCGGCGTCAGCGTTGCGTCACTCGGACCTGCACGCGAGCGCATCGTCGCCCTGCTGAACGCGCTCGGCGATGCGTTCTTCAGCATGGTCGCGCTGCTCATGCGGCTCGCCCCGATCGGCGCGTTCGGCGCCTTTGCCTTCACCATCGGACGCTACGGCATCGACAGCGTCACCAACCTGCTGGCTCTGATTGCGACGTTCTACCTGACCTCAGCGCTGTTCATCGCGCTGGTGCTGGGCGCTATCGCACGGGCCTGCGGCTTTTCGCTGTGGGGCCTGCTGCGCCACCTGCGGGAAGAGATCTGGCTGGTGATCGGCACCAGCTCTTCGGAGGCGGCGCTGCCGGCTCTCATGCGCAAGCTGGAACAGGCCGGCTGCGCTCCGTCAGTGGTTGGCCTCGTCGTACCCACCGGCTATTCCTTCAATCTCGACGGCACCAACATCTACATGACGCTGGCGGCCCTGTTCATCGCCCAGGCGACCGGCATCGAGCTCTCGCTCGGCGACCAGATCATGCTGCTGCTGGTGGCCATTGTCAGTTCGAAAGGCGCGGCGGGCGTCACCGGCGCGGGTTTCATCACGCTGGCCGCCACCCTGACGGTTGTGCCTGCGATACCGGTGGCCGGTATGGCCCTGATTCTTGGTATCGATCGCTTCATGTCCGAGTGCCGTGCCGTGACCAATTTCATCGGCAACGCCGTCGCGACCATCGTGATCGCGCGCTGGGAAAGTGCTCTCGATCATACTGCCCTCGACCGCGCATGCGCCGGGG
>CAZVMA010000231.1:3915-5023 GCA_964628545.1 uncultured Pseudomonadales bacterium
CATCGGCAACATTGGGCGGCTCTTCCCCTCCGACATGCGGGCCGTCGTCCACGCCATCCGCGAGGCCCTCTCCGAGATGGGCGTGCCCCTTCCGTCCTGACACGCCGCAGCATGCCACAGCCCGCGCCCCAACACGGGCACGCACGCACTGGGCGCGCGGGTGCCGAGCGCGATCCGAGCCCATCACATCCGGTTTCTGCGCGAAGCGCGCGCCGCGACTCCGGTGCGCGTCGATGTCGGCGTGGTCGCGCCCTTGGAACAGCACCCCGCATCCGCAACAGCGAGTACGGAGCGTCCCCACGCGGGCAGTCTGTCAGACGCGCACATGACGCTGCTTTCGGTCATGCGCCACAGCGCCACCGGCGAAGCGCTGGCGGCTTTCCTGACTCGACTGGACCGGTCTGCCTTGGTCAACGAACCCGGCACTGTCCCGCCGCTGCCCGTGCCTGGCGAAGCGCTTCCGATCGCGCCGGCCTGGGCACAGCCGCGCGGACTGAAGCTGCCGCTGCCAGCACCGCCACAGAGCCTCGCCCACGCCCTGGACGCGGGCTTCAGAGTCGTCGGGCAAGGCGTGATCGCCAGGGAGGAATGCTCGGCGGTTGGCACCGCGCACCCCTGGGTCTACATCGGCCGGATCTCGGACGGCATGCCGGCGATCGGGCGGCGAGGGAGTCCGGACAAATGGGCGGCGCGGCGCTTGAGTACCACTTGTCGGTGCTCGAGCCGCTGGCGGCGGACGACGTCTACGTGCATCTGGCCGGGGTGCGCGAGGTCGGCGAAAAAACCCAGACCATGGCCCATATCATGATGAATACCCGTACCGGCCGCTGTGCAGCGCAGGCTGCGGCGGTGGGTGTCGCCATGGACTTGACGACCCGCAAGGCGGTCACGATCCCGGAGGCGCGCCGTGCGCGCCTGCAGTCGATGCGGCTTCGGGAGTAATTGCGGGGAGGAACCACCAAGGGTTCGCGAGCCTTAAGTCAAACGTCGTGCTGGCCGTGGGCTCAGGCCCTCAGTACGCGCAGTACGTCCTCCAGCTCGATGATCATCTGCTTGACCAGAAGTTTGAACTGCGTCTGATCTTGTTTTGCCTCTTCACCCTGCAGGC
>CAZVMA010000232.1:0-5017 GCA_964628545.1 uncultured Pseudomonadales bacterium
CCACAACTACTCTAAGTTTTCGGGTACTTTCGGCCCGGTGGCGAATTCTTACTACCGCGGCGGGGTCGATCCCCTGGACGGCACGACCGAGTACCCCGCACTCGGGGATTACGAGGTGATCCTGCGGGCCGAGCAGCCCTACGAGCGCACCTCGAACATGAGCTCGCTGGATGTTAGCTACGACCTCGGGTTCGCAACGGTATCGTCGACGACGAGTTTCTTCGAAACCGAGGGTGATCGATACATCGACTCCACCTACGGCGTATTGCAGCTGCCCGAGGCCTTCATACCCTACTACGCGGGCGAGCCGATCAACCCGCGCTATCTCGCCGAAACGCAGTTTCCCGACGAAACAGAACTGTTCACGCACGAGCTTCGACTGGTCTCTGCCGTGGGAGAGCAATTCAGCTACATCGCGGGGGCGTTCTATCAGCGCGAAGAGCGCGACTCGGATTTCTTCATCTTCCTGCCGGGAACGCCGGAGCAAACCGCGGCGTCCCCAGGTGGTATAGACGTTCCGATAGCGCAGAGCCTGGATATGCAAAGCGAGTATTCGTCCGAGGATTATTCGTTCTACGGCGAATTGACCTGGCATGTCACGGATGCGCTCGACGTGACCGGAGGCATGCGCTATTTCAAGCAGGATACTGAACGCGGCATCGTCAGTGCGCTGCCGCTGTTCGGGGTGCTTGATCAGGACAGCAATCAGATCGACGCTAGCGAGACCTACTACAAGCTGAACGTTTCATATCAGCTTCATGAAGATCACATGGCTTATGCCACCTACTCGCAGGGCTTTCGCCGTGCGGGCACGAACTCCTGGGCGACAGAAGGATTCACCGGCGAGAACCCGGAACTCCTGAGCTACGAGTCCGACACCGTGGATAATTTCGAGATTGGTCTGAAAGGCTATCTGGGGGGGCTGCAGTACCTCGCTGACGTTTTCGTCGTGCTCTGGGACAAGCCCCAGATTGGGGGATCGACACCATTCCTGGGTTGGCCCGCCGTGCTGAACGCCGATCAGGCCGAATCGAGAGGAATCGAGCTGGAATTGAGCGGAGCCATCACCGATCGGCTGAGCTTTTCCGTGGGGTATGGCTATGCCGACGCCCAGATCACCAAGGATTTCTGTATCGACGCGTCGGCGGGCAATGGCGTTCTGGTGCCGTGCGCCATTTCCGGATCGGACGGTGATCAGCTGCCTGGCGCGCCGACGCACAGCGCCAGCGGCAATCTCGTCTATGAGCGTGCGCTTGGTCAGTACCAGCTGACGGCCAGCATCAATGCGAACTATACGGGCGAAATGCGCAACGAGCTCCCCGTGCCCAGCAGGCCCACGACGCTCGAGGAAATGCCCTCATTCTGGTTGGTGAACGCTTATGTTGGCGTTGAGCGCGGACCCTGGGCGGTTTCTGCCTACGCGCTGAACGCGCTTGATGAGCGCGCCATTCTCGGTTTGCCGTCGCGCACCGAAAGCGACCTGATCGGCAATCTGGGACGGATCGAAACGATTGGCAGGCCACGAACGATCGGGATCAGCGTCAGCTACCGGTGGGGCTCGGAATGATGCGATCAAGCCCTGTCGCCTTGTCGGAAACTCGATCCCGCGGAGTGGTCGCTCGATGAATAACGCCCTGCACAACCAGTTCCCGCCGGACTCTCTGGAAGCGCGGGATTTGCGGCACCTGCTGCATCCCACCACGAACCTGAAGGAGCATCAGGCAAGAGGCCCGTCTGTTCATGTTCGCGCGAAAGGCGTCTACATGTGGGACAACCACGGCAAACAGTACATCGAAGGCATGTCAGGGTTGTCGTGTACGGCGCTGCGCTACGGCGAGGAAGAGTTGGTGCGGGTTGCGAGTGAGGCGATGTCCACGCTCTCGTTTTCGCAGCTGTTCGATTCGAAGACTCATGAAGCCAGCATTCTGCTTGCAGAGAAGCTGAAGGCGATGGCCCCGTTCGAGGCTGGGCGCGTCTTCTTCGGGCTGTCCGGTAGTGATGCTAACGACACCCAGGTCAAGCTGATCTGGTATTACAACAACGCGATCGGCCGTCCCAATAAGAAGAAGATCATCAGTCGTTATGGCGGCTACCACGGGCTCTCTGTAGTGGCCGGCTCGCTAACGGGTTTGCCGCTGTTCCATTCGAATTTTGATCTGCCGATACCGGGCATCCTGCATACCGACTGCCCCTACTTTTATCGGTTGGGCAAGGACGGCGAAAGTGAGGCGCAATTCCTGGATCGCATCATCGGGAATCTGGAGGCGCTGATCGAGTCCGAGGGTCCGGACACGATTGCCGCATTTATCGCCGAGCCGCTGATGGGTGCTGGTGGTGTGATCATTCCCCCCGCGGGTTATTTTGAGCGGGTGCAGGCCGTGCTGAAAAAGCACGATATTCTGTTCATCGACGATGAGGTGATCTGCGGTTTCGGACGAACCGGTAATCCGTTCGGTGCGCAGACCTTTGGGTTTCGGCCCGACACCATGAGCGTGGCCAAAGCGCTGTCCTCGGCCTATCAGCCCATCAGTGCCGTACTCATCCCCGAGTACATGTATGAGCCTATGGTGGAAGCCAGCGCAAAGATCGGTACCTTCGGCCACGGCTTCACCTACTCGGGACATCCTGTCTGTGCCGCCGTTGCGTTGCGAACGCTCGAGATTCTGGAAGAGCGCAATCTCTATCAGCATGTCGAACGGGTGGGTCGGGTGTTCCAGAACTGTCTGATGTCTCTGGCCGATCACCCGCTGGTGGGCAACGTTCGTGGTGTGGGTTTGATCGGTGCGGCCGAGCTCGTTGCGGATAAGGCGACAAAACGAAAATTTGCGCCTGCCGAGGGCGTTGGCGCGCAGGTCATGCGACGGTGTGCAGAAAATGGGCTGATCACCCGATCGCTTGGTGACATTATTCCGCTATGCCCGCCGTTGATTGTCACCGAGGCCCAGATCTACGAGATTTTCGACAAATTGCGCCTGTCACTGGACGAAACGCTGGCCTTGACCAGAGGCTAGGGACCAGTCGCTAGGGCGCGAGTGCAGCATGCTGCGCTGCGAATTGAGAGCAAGGAGCTGAGATGAGTACGGGCACGCTCGCGAAAGTGCAGTATGGCGCACCGGTCGACGAAGTCATGGCGCTGATTAGGCGCGATGGCGGTGTCATTCTCGAGAACGCGCTCAGCGAGCAGCAGGTGGAGAGAATCAACGCCGACGTCGATGATGAAATTACGAAGCTGCAGTGCGGCTCCATCAAGGACGACCCGTATACGCGCGATTTCCATGGCGACCGCACGAAACGTCTCACCAATCTGATCACGCTGAGCAAGACTTACCGCGAAGACTTCGTCGACAACGATGTCACCGTCGCCTACGTGCGCGCCATGTTTGCCGGGGTCTCGGAAACCGCGTGGCTGAACGCAGAGCAGTTGGTCGAAATCCACCCGGGTGAGAAGGCGCAAATACTGCACCGTGACATGGGCAATTATCCCCTGTTTTTTCGGTACGGACCGCAAGGCCCGGAAGTCATGATCAACTTCTTGGTGGCCTTGATGGATGTCACCGAAGAAATCGGCGCCACGCGCGTGATTCCGGGCAGTCACGAGTGGGAATTCGATGCACCGTATACCCAGGAAATGACAATCCCGGCAGAGATGAAGGCGGGTTCCGCATTTCTGTACAGCGGCAAGCTTGTGCATGGTGGTGGCGCGAATCGCTCGCTCAGCACCAAACGGCGGGTGATTGCGACGGCCTTCAATCCGGGTTTCCTGGTGCCGGAGGAAGCCTATCCGTTTGTGGTCCCCCTGGAGCTGGTGCAGACGATGTCGCCCAGATTGCAGCAGATGATTGGCTTCCGCTCCATCCATCAGCGCGAGCTGCGTGGTGGCAGCCTCTGGCAGCACAACTACGAAGACATTTCATTGTTCCTCGGGTTAGACCAGCCTGCCTCGGCATGACGCGTCCTCGGTAGGGCGACCCGTTTCGGAGCTTGGCATGGCATGTGAGCGCGTTGCGGTACTTGGTCTCGGAAGGATGGGCGCAGCACTCGCCTCGACACTGCTTCATCGCGGGTACACAGTCACCGTTTGGAATCGAACGGCCTCGAAGGCGGCTCCGCTGGTGCTTGGCGGCGCCACCAAAGTGACGAGTCCCGCTGCGGCTATCGCGGCAGCCGACATGGTGCTCATCTGCGTCGGCAACTACACGGACACGAACCAGATTCTGTCTGGATGCGATGAGCTGCGCGGCAAGACGATCATCCAGCTGACCACGGGCAGATCGCAGGAGGCCGCTGCGCTTCAGACGTGGGTCGAGGCCCGGGGAGGCGGCTATCTTGACGGGTCGATTCTGGCTTACCCCAGTCAGATTGGGCGCGCAGAGACCATGATTGTGGTCGCGGGTGCGCAAAGCGCGTGGGCAGCCGCGGAGCACATCATTCGGGGCCTGGGCGGCGGTAGCCTCTATGTCGGCCTAGACGTCTCGGCCCCAATCGCGCTGGGATTCGCGCTTGCGGCGCCCTCGCTGATGGCGATGGTGGGGATGCTGCTGGGCTTTCATGCGCTCGAGCGGGCCGGCGTGTCGCCGCGGATTCTCGCTGACAGTATCCCTGGTATTACTCATGCCCTCACGGGTGACCTCGATCGCCAGGCAAGGGCGATCCTTCGGGACGATTTCTCCGCGACTGAGGCCTCGTTGAGCGCCTGGGCCGCCGCGTTCGGCGATACCTGGGCCACCGAGCTTGATGGCACCGATGCCAGGGTTCGCGGTGAGGACGTTGGCGCGATTCTTCGTCCCATTTCGGCCCTGCTGAATCGAGGCGTTGCGGCTGGGTTCGGCGAGGAGGATCTGACAGCCGTCCTCAAGGTACTGCGCAACGCGCGCGACTGACGGCATTCGCGTCCCGCTCAATCGTGCGGGGTATCAGTAGAGCGAGCGGGGCACACACCAAGACCACCAGCGCGACTGTGAGCCACGCCGGGCGGAAAGAGCCGAAGCTGTCTGCGACCCAGCCGGCCGCCGAAGGC
>CAZVMA010000233.1:0-5003 GCA_964628545.1 uncultured Pseudomonadales bacterium
CCCGCTGCCCCATGCGCGTCACGTCGTAGTCGAGCGCGCACGCGCAGCGCCGGGCGGCTATCGTACCGGCGGCGACCTTGAACAAATCGTGCTGCACACGTTCTGGGGTGGGCGCGTGAATCGACCCTTCGCGCTGGCGCTGAGGGCCGCGCTGGTGGCGCGCGACGCACCCGGCGACCAGGATGTGGACGTCGCGGCGACCGACAACGCCGTTGTGCTGATTGCGCCACATGCGCTCGATCCGGAACCGATCATGGCGCTGGTCAGCCCCGACAACCTGCTGCCTCTGCTGCGCGCGTCGCTGGCGCAATCCGGTTTCTTCGGCGCCCGCTTTCGCGAGGCGGCTGGCCGCGCACTGCTGCTGACGCGGCAGCGGTTCCGCTCGCGCATGCCGCTCTGGGTCACCCGTTTGCAGGCGAAGAAGCTGCTGGCGCACGTGGCCGACAGCCCGGATTTTCCGCTGCTGATCGAGAGCTGGCGCACCTGCCTCAACGATGAGTTCGATCTGCCGGCGCTGACCAGCCACCTCACGGCGGTCGCCGACGGCACGACTGTCGTTACGGTGGTGCAGACGCTAAGTCCAAGCCCCTTCGCCGCCGGCCTCGCGTGGGATCAGATTCACCGCTACATGTATGCAGACGACGCCCCGGATCAGGCCAACGAAGCGGGCGCGCCCGGCGAGCTGCTCGACGCGGTTCTGGATCAGCCCGCCCTGCGGCCGCCGCTGGCGCCGGATGCAGTCGCCGAGTTCGTCGCGCGCCGGCAACGCACCCTGGTCGGTTACGAGCCCGACAGCGTCGAGGACTGGGTCGACTGGATCCGCGAACGCATCCTGCTGCCAGTCACCGAACGCGACGGGGCCGCGCGGGCACACCCGGATATCGCGCTGATCGAGTCCAGTGGTCACCGCTGGCTCACCCATCGGTCGCTGCTCGCCGCACTGCTGCTCACAGGCATGATCGAGCGATCCGAGATCTCGAGCTCGGGGACCGATACCGGTCCCGGCCCAATCGCCGTGCCGGACATCCCGGACGCCCGCGACGCGCAGGCCCTCGCGCTGGAGCTGCTGTCTTTCCACGGGCCGCTTGCAGAACCAGCCATCAAGGCACTGATGCCGCGCGTGCCCCCTGGCCTGCTCGGCGAGGCTTCGCCGCTGCTGCGCGGGTCGCTGATCGCGGACAATACTGAGCCCCAGTACTGCGATGCCGCGAATCACGCCGCGATACTGCGGCTGCAGCGTTGGATACAGCGGTCAAGAACGCGCGCACGCCTGCCCACGGCCGCTGCGCTGCTGCCCGCCTTCCTCGCCGATTGGCAGGGCCTGACGCGGGCAGGCGAAACGGGGGATGGGCGCATCGCCGCTCTGAATGGTTTCGCGGCGCCCGTACCGGTATGGCTGGATGATCTGCCAGCGGCACGCGGTCTGTCCGGGGCGGAACTGGACGCTGAGATCGCGGCACTCGGGTTGTCCTGGCGCGGCGCCGGAACCAGGCAAATTAGACTGGGCACACCGGAGGTGCTGGCGCGTCTCGGCGATCCGGCTGCGCCCGCTTCCGCGCTTGCCCCGGCCTTCAACGATCCCGAAGCCAGTTATACCTTCGGCCAGCTGGAGGGTCGTCAGCGGGATAGCCTGACCGGTTTCAACGCCCAGTTTTGGCAGGACGTATGGCACGGCCATCTCGCCGCCGACAGCCTCGGTACCCTGAGGCTCGCTGCATCGAGAGACTTCGAGCTCGCCACGACCCTGCGTCCCGGCAGCAGCCGCGCCAATGCCGCGCGACTGCGCCAAGGCCAAACCCTCGTGCATCCGCGTCGGTTCGGCGCCCAGGCCACGCTGACCTGGCCCGGACATTGGCACCTGCTACCGGCAACAGCCGCAGCAGGCGATGCCTTCGATCAACTGCAAACCGCCCGCGACCATGCGCGCCTGCTGCTGGACCGCTACGGCATGCTGTGCCGTGATCTGGTGCTGCGCGAGGGTGGCCCGATCCCGTGGCGCAGCCTGTTTCGGGCGCTGCGCCTGATGGAGCTGGCCGGCGAAGTAAACGCCGGCATGTGGTTCGAGTCGCTGTCGACACCGCAGTTCGCGCTGCCGAACGCACTGGCCGCCCTGGACCGAATCGAGTCCGGTTGCACCGCCGTTGCCAGCACAGAAACGACGTTCTGGGTCAGCGCACTCGACCCCGTCGCACCCTGCGGCCTCGGCCTCGACTGGCCCGAACTGCCGGCACGCCGACCCGGGAACTATGTCGTGTTTCGTAACTGCAAGTTGGCGCTGGTAATCGAACAGCACGGCAAACGGCTGACCCGCGTCGGCGACGCCCGCCTCGCCCCGCCAGACGCCGCGCTGCTGGCGCCGCTCACGCATCTGCTGCGAACCCGTACGCGCATCGAGATCGAGTCGATCGACGGGGCGCCCGCACACGGAAGCCCGCTCGAGCAGGCGCTGGCATGCGTGGGTCGAGTGACGCGGGATCATCGAGTACTTTGGCTGGAGCGCGCCTGACCGGCGGCGACTTGGCTGCTACCATTCGGTCGAAGCGTCAACCGGGGCCATCATGTCCGAACACGCCACACTGCCCGCCAATGCCGAAGCGCTGACGTCCAACTGGCTGACCCACGCGCTGCGCGAAGGCCGCGCAATCGTCAACGACACGATCGTCGATCGGCACGTCGTGCGCCCGCTTGGTGCGGGTGCCGGCCTGATGGCGCTGGTCTCCCGCATCGAGCTGGCCTATGCGAACGGCGCCCCGGGCCCGGCCTCGCTGATCGCAAAGTTTCCCTCGCCCGCACCAGAGAATCGCGCCGTCGCCGAAACCTACAACATGTACGGCCGGGAGGTTCTGTTCTACCAGACGCTCTCGGCCGACACGCCGCTGCCGCACCCGCGCAGCTATTTCGCGCGACAGCAAACGGGCACCTCAGACTTCGTGCTGCTGCTCGAGGATCTGGGCAGCCGACGGATCGGCGATCAGGCCGCGGGCAGTGACCTGGCCGAAGCCGAGATCGTGATCGACGCCATGGCCGCGTTTCACGCTGCAAGCTTCGGGCGCTTGCATGAACCGCGCTATCGCTGGCTGACCCCGCACGCCAACGAGGCGCAGATCACGGGCATGGAGGGGGGCTTCGCATTCGGCTGGCCGCGTTTTCGCGAATGGCTGGACGACATCATTCCGCCTCGCGTGCGGATTTGGGGCGAGCGGGTGGGTCCCGCGACACGGGACGTGCTGACTCGTCTTTGCCAGGGCCAGCTGGTCGTCACCCACGGTGATTTTCGACTGGAAAACATGTTCTTCGGCGCAGCCCCGGATGACCCCGCGTTCGCCATGATCGACTGGCAGTCGATCACGCTGTCATCGCCCGGGCAGGACCTATCGTATTACCTCACGCAAAGCGTGCAGCTGGACGTTCGCCGCCAGCACGAGCGGGCGCTGCTGGAGCGCTACCTCGATGGCCTGCATCGACACGGCGTTCGCGACTACAGCTTCGCCAACCTGCACCACGACTACCGGCTGGCAACCCTGTATCTGCTCGATTTCGCGGTGGTAATTGCGGCGACGCTCGACCTGTCGAACGAACGCGGAGTGGCCATCGCGCGCGCGTTGTCCGAGCGCGCCTGTGCGGCGTTGGATGACCTGGATTGCCAGACGCTGTTGCCCCGCTGACGAACCTACTCGGCGATCTGCAGGAACTGGCCGCCGAGGTGCATCGCCTCACCTGGTGTCGGTGAGCGCATCGAGCGGGGACGACTGCCGGACTCCCTGACGGCCCGGCTCCGGCGTGCCGCGAAGGCATCCGGGTTGGGCGCGGGCAGCGGCTTCGTCCAGACCGCATCCGCGCCGAAGAATCGCAGCGTCAACGAGCGACGCTCGAGACCCGGCATCGTGCCCGCGCCCCCATGGAGCGTACCCAGGTGAAAGAAGATCAGATCGCCACGCCGTATGTCCCATGACAGTATGTCCCACACCGCTCGATCGGACTGTATGTCCGGCAGTCTCGGCATGTTCGAGTCCGGGTAGAGGGGGTGCGTGTCGTCCTGCAAGTCCAGGTAACTCGCGCCGTTGTAGAGCACACCCCGGTGCGATCCGCGCACAAATTCGAGGCACGCCTCTCTGGGCAGATCGCCAAGCGAGATCCAGACACCGATCACCGAATCGCCGCTGAAGGGCAGATAGGACAGATCCTGATGCCAGGGCGTGCGGCGGGCGTGTCCACCAAACTTCCAGAACAGTTGCTCGCCCAGATACCAGACCGGACCGCCCCCATAGAGTGTCCGAACAACGTCGACCAACGGCGTCCGTTCGATCAAGGCCGCAAACGCGGGTTCGCGTGGCGCGTACCCGGTCGACTCATAGAACGTGGCTGCCTCATGCGTGTAGCGCTTCTCTGCACCCGGGCCGGGATTCTCGACCATCCACTGAAATGCCTCATCTACGAGCGCCATTTCCGCCTCGCCGAACCCGCCACGCAACACCGCGGCGCCGTCTTCACGGAGATCTTCGCGCAGCGCGTCGAAGTCGAAGTTCTTCATTCCTCCGCTCCATTCCGTTCCGTTACGATCCATTCCGATCGATTCCGCCCCCGCCCCGCCGGAAGCGCGTGCTCCGCGGGTCAGATACCCACGCGCGTGCGCTCCAGCGCGAAATCGTGGCGCGGATCGCGAATTTCCTGAATTTCGATGACGTTGCCGTCTGGGTCCCGGCCATAGGTGGCGCGAATCGGGCTGCCCTCGAAGTTGGGCGGCGGACAGTTGAAGGTCATTCCGCCGCGCGTCAACCGCTCGTACTCGGCATCGATATCCTGCACATCCAGGCAGAAGTGGGTGTATCCGTGATCGTTAACACCGTAGGTCGGGTTCTTTGTGGCGCCGGGCGGCGAAACATATTCGAAGAATTCGAGATACGCGTTGCCGAGCTTCAGCATGGCCTGCTTCGCCTCGGAATTCCTGAGTCCGACGATGCCGTCGATGACCGCGGAGCCCTGCTTCCAGCCGCCGACATAGA
>CAZVMA010000234.1:0-4988 GCA_964628545.1 uncultured Pseudomonadales bacterium
CCGTGATAATTGCCCATGCCCGATGGTCCAACGCCGCCAAAGGGCAGATCTTCCTGCGCCACGTGCATCACCACGTCGTTGACCGTCACGCCGCCCGAGGTTGTGCGCGCCAGTACCGTGCGCTCCTCGGCGCCGTCGCGACCGAAATAGTAAAGACCGAGCGGCCGCGGGCGATCGTTGATGAACTCGATGGCCTTGCCCACATCCCGGTAACCCTTCACCGGCAGGATCGGGCCAAAAATCTCGTCCTGCATCACCGCCAGATCATCATCGGGGTCGACCACCAGCGTTGGCGGAATCTTGTGATGGGGTTGCTGACGAAAATCTTCGGCCGCCGGGTTGATCTCGACCACCCGCGCACCGCGCGCGCGCGCTTCGGCAAGGTAGCCCTGCAGGCGGTCGTAGTGGCGCTGATTGATCACCGACGTGTAGTCCGGGTTATCCAGCAGCGTGGGATACATGCGCGTGACGGCTCGGCTGGCGGCGGCGACAAAATCGTCGACGCGCTCCTCGGGTACCAGCACGTAGTCGGGCGCGAGACAAATCTGTCCCGCATTCATCGTCTTGCCGGCCATGATCGCGCCCGCCGTCTGCGCCAGATCCGCTGAGCGCCCGATCACCACGGGTGATTTGCCGCCCAGCTCGAGCGTAACCGGCACCAGGTGTTCGCTGGCCGCGCGCATCACGTGCCGCGCGACCGAGGTGGCACCGGTGAACAGCAGATGATCGAAGGGCAGCGCCGCGAATGCCGCGCCGGTCGCCGAGCCGCCGGTGATCACGGCAATCTCGTCGACATCGAACGCCGTGGGGAATATCTCGGCCATGACGGCTGACGTCGCCGGCGTGAACTCGCTCGGTTTGATCATGCAGCGGTTGCCGGCGGCAAGAATGCCGGCGAGCGGCGAAAACGTGAGATTCACCGGGAAGTTCCACGGGCTGATCACGCCGACGACACCGAGCGGCTGAAACTCTACGCGTGCGCGCGCACCCAGCAGGTTCAGGGGAAACGGCCCGACTTTTCGCTTCTCCGGCCGCATCCAGCCCTGCAGGTGCTGCTGTGCATGACGCAGCGGGCCAATGGAGCCGGCGATGTCCGTCATCATCGACTGGTGCACACTGCGGTGACCGAAGTCGGCGCGCATGGCCTCCACCAGCCGTTCGCCGTGGGTCTTGAGCAGCCCGATCGCGCGCTCCAGCCGATCCTTACGCGTCGCAGCAGAGGGGCCGCCTTCGGCCAGCCATGCGGCGCGTTGCGCCGCGAGCCGTTCAAGCATGGCGTCTGCCGACGTTTCCGCCGCTTCCGGCTTCGGGGCGTTCTGCATGTCGTTCTCCTTGTGAATGCGCTCGGCGGCTACGCTTGCTGCCGCGACCCGAGATCGCTGGCATCGGACGACTCTGACCGCTTGCTAATCTACCGGGCCCGCAGTGAAACCCGCCTGCGGGACAAGTCCGGTTGCTGGCTCCAGCACTTGCTCCAGTACCTGCTCCAATAACAACGCACCATTGACCGTCACCATCACGCGGCGCTCGCTCGCCCAGTAGCGGGCTTCCACGTAGTGATGCTCCTCCCACTCGAGCTCGACGTTGGTCCAGACGTACTGCGGCTCTTCCGACCCCGCCTCGCGGCGCTTGCGCAGAACGCGGTCGAGATACAGCTGGAGGGCGCCATCGGCTTCGATGCGCACCTCGAAGGGGCGATTGCGGTACCGGAAGGGAATGGCGACGGTCATGGCCGCGTGCGCTCCAGTATTCGCGCTGGTGAGGTCAGCACGCTCGTGTCTATGCTTGCCGAAATGGCTGCAGGCGTCCACCGCGGCGGCTGCCGATAACCCACCCGGAGCCACCATGCCCGCACCCGACCAATCGAGATCGCCTGCCCCTGGCGCGAGGGCCCCGCGCACGGCGTTCGAGCGCGTGCTACAGACCCGCGACGTCGTTGCGCTTGCCTTCGGCGCCATGATCGGCTGGAGCTGGGTGCTACTCACCGGGTTCTGGGTCGAAACGGCAGGTTCGCTGGGCACGCTGCTCGCGTTTCTCGCCGGTGGCGCGGTGATCGCGCTGATCGGGTTGACCTACGCCGAGCTGGCCGCCGCCATGCCCGAGGCGGGCGGCGAGCATGTCTGGACCTGGCGCGCGCTCGGGCCGGGCCCCAGCTTTGTCTGTACCTGGGCCCTGCTCATGGCCTACGTGAACGTCTGCCTGTTCGAGGCCGTGGCGCTGCCGACCGCCGTCGAGTATCTGTTCCCGGACATCCGCCTCGGTACGCTCTGGACGGTGCAGGGCGCACCGGTGGATCTCGGGTTTGTGCTGATCGGCGCCGGCAGCGCGGTGCTGATGACGGTGCTGAACCTGTTCGGCATCCGCACGGCCGCGCGCGCGCAGGCGATCGGCACCGCCATGATCCTGCTTGCCGCCCTGCTGCTGCTGACCGGTGCGGTCGCGTTTGGTGAACCGAGTCGGGCAGAACCGTGGATCGGAGTACCCGCCACCGGCATCCTGACCGTACTGATCATGGTGCCGACGCTGCTGGTCGGGTTCGATGTGGTACCCCAGTCGGCGGAAGAGATCAGCCTGCCGCCACGACAGATCGGCCGCTTGCTGGTGTTTTCCGTAGTGATGGCCGTGGCGTTCTACGGTCTTATCTCGCTGGGTGTCGCGGTGGCGTTGGATCCGGCTGACATCAAGCCCGGCAGTCTTGCGACAGGTGACGCCGCCACCGCCCTCTGGGGTCATCCCATCGCCGGCCAACTTCTGGTGCTGGGCGGGGTGGCCGGCATTCTGACCAGCTGGAACGCCTTCATCGTCGGCGGCAGCCGGGTGCTGTACGGACTCGCACAATCGGGCCAGGCCCCGGCTATCTTCGGCTGGCTGCATCCGCGCTACCGGACCCCCTGGGCCGGCATTCTGTTGATCGGCGCGCTGTCGGTGCTGGCGCCGCTGTGCGGGCGCACCGTGCTGGTGTGGATGGTGAACGCCGGCAGCTTCGCCACCATGATCGCTTATCTATTCGTGCCGATCGCGTTTCTGGCCCTGCGCCGTCAGGCGCCCGAACTACCGCGGCCTTACCGGGTGCGCCACCCGCTGCTGGTCGGCCGCTCGGCTATCGCGCTGGCCATCGGCCTGCTGGCCTGTTTCCTGCCGTGGAGCCCCTCGGCTCTGGTCTGGCCCTGGGAATGGGGGATGATCCTGATCTGGACCGTCATGGGTGCTGGCGTTTTCCTGTGCTACCGGCCAAGGCCGGCCAGCGACCTTCACTAAAGCGGAAATGTCGGGGTCGCCCAGCTATCTGCAACCGCGGCACTCACGCTATGCTTGCGACGGAAGAGGGGAGCATACCGTCACTCATGTCACCGACCGCACCGACTGATGTGTGCCCGGGCGCCTGGCGCCTCGGCCCGGCGGTCAGCCTGCTGCTGCTCTGCGCAGCCTGCACGACTGCCGAACCCAGACCACCCATCGACGCCGAACTCGCAGCGCTGCGCGGTGAGCTTGCGGCAGTTAACGCCGCGCTGGCAGAGACCCGCGCCGAAATTGCGTCCCGCGATGCCGCTGCCGGTACCGGCGCGGCCGCGCTTGCCGAACAGGTCGCCGGGCTCGATACGCGCCTCGATGCGCTGCCCGCAACCCTGGCCGAGCTGTGCCCGGATACACCGCCGGCGAGCGCCGCCGAGTGCAAGCGGGAAGTGGAAATCCGAACCATCAAGGTCGGCAGCGACAAGCTGGTGGTGGGCGAGGTAGAACGCATCGTCCTTGACCCACCGGGTGGCACAGTGGTCGCGCGCATCGATACCGGCGCGGTGTCCAGCTCGCTGCACGCCGAAGAACTGGTCGAGTTCGAGCGCGACGGCAAGCGCTGGGTGCGCTTCACGGTGCAGCTGGACGACGGCCCGGCGACGCTGGAACGCCCCATTCGCCGCGTCGCCAAGGTGCAGCAGGAAAACGATCCGCAGGGCAACAAGCGTCCGGTGGTGCAGCTGCGCGTGCGGCTCGGCAGCGTCAGCGAGACCATCGACTTCACGCTCGCCGACCGGTCGCACATGGACAACGAGATCCTGCTGGGTCGGAACTTCCTCACGGACGTAGCGCTGGTGGATGTCGGTCAGCGGTTCCTTCAGCCGCCGCCAAGACGATCGGACAGCAAGTCCGAGAGCAAGACCAGCGGACAATCCGAACGAGTGCCCAACAGCGCCAGCGCCGGCAGCACGGCACCCGACGACACGGCCGGGCAGAGCCCCACTACGCGGCAGGAGCGCTGATCCCCCATGACCCAGCGCGGCCCGCTGCTATTCATTGTCGCCCTGCTGCTGCTTGCCGGCATCGGCATCGCCTCGTATCGCCACAGCGAATATCGCATTCCGTTGTTGCCCGGCGTGCAGCAGACCGTCTGGCAGGTGGAAGCCCGCATCGAGTACCTCGCGCAGGGCGGCGCCACCCAGGCGCTGCTGACGCTGCCGCCGGAGCAGCCCGGTTTTCGCGTGATCAGCGAATCGGGCGCATCGCCGGGCTTCGGCTTCGACCTCGCCACCGAGGACAGCCAGCGCCAGGCGCACTGGACCAAACGCTTTGCCGAGGGCGAGCAGATCCTGTTCTACAAGCTCGATCTGGTGCGCGACCCGGGCTACGAGGTGCTGCCCGACGCCGCACCCGCGCCCGCCGAATCACAGATCTGGGAAGAGCCCTACCAGACCGCCGCGCGCCAGCTGTCGCAGTCGGTCAACCCCATTTCGGCCGACGGCCGCTCGCTCGCGCGCCAGCTGGTGCGCGAGATCAACGCGCCTACCGTGACGCAGAATGTCGCCCTGCTGCTCGAGCGCTACAGCGCCGCGCAGCTGGTTACCAGCCTGCTGAACGACAACGGCATTCCGGCGCGCACCGTTCAGGTGCTGGAGCTCGAAGACGGACGCCGGCGCCAGGACCTGCGCGACTTCGTGCAGTACTGGCAGGACGACGAGTGGCATCTGGTCGACCCAGGCGGCGGCAGCGCCGAC
>CAZVMA010000235.1:0-4982 GCA_964628545.1 uncultured Pseudomonadales bacterium
ACGGGTGCGCTGCCGGCGCAAGGATCGGTACGTACCTCTGTCAACCCGAATGCAGCCGGCGCGAACTGTTCGCCGATGTTCGGTGCACGAACGGCTCGCTGCAGCATCATGCGCGCGCGCAGGCTGGGGATCGGCGAGTACTCGAAGCCCGCCTTCCAGGTGTCGAACTCGCCCGAGAGATTGGTATCCGAGTACCGGTAGCCGAGGTCCAGTCCGAACGAGTCGACGCCGGGCATACCAGACGCGATGGGCACGTAGGCCTCGACGAAGTACTCGAGGCTGTCGAGGCTGCCCTGCAGCGGCGGTGAGGTGCCGCCCTGACCATAGGCGCCACCGAAACGGGTGACGTCGTCGGGACGGTAGTCGCTTTCGCTTTCGTTCCAATCAACACCAAACGCCATGCTGACTGGCGCTTCCGCGAATGGCGACTGCAGCGCGCCGACTTCGCCGGAGACCACCGCACTGGCGTTGTGGGCTTCGGTCGACTGGTCCGAGCTGTAGGAGCTACGGATGTAGTCCAGCGCAGCCGGCGAGATGGTGCCGGTCATGGGCGCGCCGGTATCCGGATAGATCACACCATCACCCGTGAACAGGTTGACGGGGGCGCAGGGCTTTTCGGCGATACACTCTGGGCCATTCGGCCCGGCAATCGCGATCAATGCCTTCAGAGCGCGCTCTTTGCTGATGTCGTTTTCCGTGGCGCTGTAGGCGTTCACGCGGCCCCACTGGGCCGACACATCATAGGTCCAGCCAGTCTCGCCGATGTCGCCGCGAACACCTGCGGTACCCTGAACCGTCTTCATCTCGGAGACGCCGATGCGGTTGCCGAGCTCGGGTACACGACGTCGGAGGCCCGTTACCTGCACCAGCTGCGTGCCCGGGGTTGCCGCTGGGTCGTACAGCCCATGCGGTACCTGGCCGGCGATCGGGAAGGCGACTTCGTTGTTGTAGGCGGTGATCAACGCTGTCCGCTGGGTCTCGCTCAGGAACGGGTTGTCGAGGTTCACCTTGATCGGGTCTGCACCACCGAAGTAAGCAGACGGAGCGAGCTGGGTCGGCACATCCGAATTCACGGCAAAGATACGGCCGTAGATTTCGGCGTTGTCGGTCAGCTTGTAGGTCACGGATCCGAAGGCGGATGTCCGCTTCTGCTTCACCTGGAAGTAGTTGTACGGGTTGTAGTTGTACGTCTGGTTTCCGGCGTAGGGCGTGCCGGTCAAGCTGGAGGTCAGGCCGCCGTCCGGAGTGAAGTAGCGGGTCGAAAAGCCGCCGGTGCCGTTCCGTATGCGGGCGCGCGTCGCCCCGGCGTTCGACGAGCCAATGCGTCGATCTTCCCCGAAAATGTCGTCAGAGTAGGCGTACAACACGCCGTTGTAGACATAGCCGTCGGTCGCCGCGATGTTGTAGTTCGAGTACTTGCGATCGCCCTGCAGCACCGGGTCGCGCTGGGTGTAGCTGAACGACATCACCGCAGAACCGCGGTTGTCGCCGAACAGGCCGCCGCCGGTGATGGAGTAGCTCTCGGTGCGGCCGTCACCTTCTTCATACTCGGAGACGTCGGCATCGAACTGCAGACCTTCGAAGTCCGTCTTGGTGATGAAGTTGACGACGCCGGCTACTGCGTCCGATCCGTATACGGCCGAGGCACCGCCGGTCACCACATCCACGCGCTCGATCAGCGCGGCAGGGATCAGGTTGATATCGACCGAGCCAGAGGTACCGTACGGCGGCAGACGCTTGCCGTCCATGAGCACCAGCGTGCGATTGCTGCCAAGTCCGCGCAGGTTCACCGTGGCGGCGCCCGGGTTGCCGTTGTTTACGAACTCGGTCGCGCCGGGCAGGAACTGAGGCAGCTGCCGCAGCTCGGACTCGAGGTTGATCGTGTTAAGCGCTTCGAACTGCTCGGACGTGATGGTGGTTACCGGGCTCGTGGACACATAGTCGGGCTTGACGATGCGGCTGCCGGTAACGACGACTTCCTCGATGTTGGCACCCTCTTCGGCGAGCGCGCCGACGGGTGCCGCGATAGCGGTTGCCGTGCCGAGCGCGGCGCTTACCGCGGTGGCCAGCGGATGTCTTCGAAACATGGTTGTTCCTCTTCTGTTGGCAGGACAGGTTCGATATCTGGAAGGGGAGTTGGTCGGGTTCCTACAGACTAAAGGCACCCCAACCCCAACGCTGAAAACGAGCCCCACAAAGAATACACATTTGCAACGGATGCGAAACACTTTCGTGAGGCAATAAACACGTCAGCGCACGTTTGGGCAGGGTGCGTTGGTCTGTTTTGGTGCGAAAACCGTGTCTCATAAACCATACAAAAACAAACGTTTGTTTTTTGTTATATTTATCGACCGGTCGGACAGGGAATAAGGGCCTAGTCGGTGATTAGGTTTTGGCTAGCAGTGCCTGCAAGCGCTCAAAGGCTGTGTCCAGATTGCCGCCAGCCAACGCCGCAAGCCAGATCAGGGCGCCGATGTAAACCGTAGAGAGCGCGGCAACAAGGTAGCCAGACAGAATCAGCGCGCCGTCGCGCTCGGCCATGCCGAGACACAAGAGGATAATGGCAACGGCCGGCAGCGTGTTGGCGAAGGGTACCAGCGGCAGCGGGGCCATCAGCAGCACGACGGTGATGATCAGCACGAGCCCATGAAGGACGTTCACCAACGGTCCGGAAGTCAGCGCCAGCAGGCGCGGCCGCACGAGGTGCTCGAAGCGGGCGGCCGCTCTGCTGGCTCGCTCCAGCACCTGCCGGAGCGTCGCAGCGGAAAGGGGGCGATCGAGCAGCCGATCGGGCAGCCAGGGAAGCCGGTTCAGCGCGATCGCGGCGCCGATCAGCAGCATGGGCAGACCCAGTACCGTGCTCATGAATGGCAGGGTTACCGGCAGTAGGAATGGCATCGCCAGAATGGCGCAGAACACCAGGAGCCCCTGTTCACCGATGTAGCCGAGCAGCGCCCGCAGAGTGACCTCGTCGCCCTGAACTGCCGCACGTGTAGCATCAAGCGAGGCTGACAGGCGCACCTCGGGGTTGCGAAACTGTACTGCGGTCATGATTGGGTCACGCGGCGGATAGTGAACATGCAACGCTTCAGGTTAGTCGATAACGCCTCGGGTGGGCGACCGGCAGTTGAACACGGCCCGAGTTTTCGCGCGTGAAGGCGCCCGGTCTGGTCACACTGCGGCCGGTGGTGCCGACAGACGCAACCGCGATTGCGGCGATTTACGATCCGTTCGTGCGGTCCTCAGTCATCACCTTCGAGGAAGAGCCGGTCGATCCCGCGGCGATGACGGCGCGTATCCAGACGATCACCGCGGACTTCCCGTGGTGGGTGCTGTGCATGGACGACGAAGTGTTCGGCTACGCCTACGCGTCGACGTGGCGCGCGCGCAGCGCGTTTCGGTTTGTCTGCGAAACGTCGATTTATCTGGATGCGCGCGCCCGGGGGCGGGGGCTTGCATCGCAACTGTACGGTGCGCTGCTCGACGACCTGCGCGGGCGCGGAATGCAGGTGGCGATGGCCGCAATCGCCCTTCCGAACGCGGCCAGCGTGGCGCTGCACGAGCGCATGGGCTTCGCGCCGGTAGGGCTGATGCCTGCGGTCGGCTGGAAACTCGGCCGCTGGGTGGATCTGGGCTTCTGGCAGTATCGCTTGCAGCCGCCGGGGCAAGCGTTGCTCTCAGCACCACCCGACTCGGCTTCGGGTTGATAAACCATTCAGGAAGGCATTCGCATGAAGGTAGATGACGCAGGCACGTGGTCGAACTGGTCCGGCAGCCAGCAGCATAAGGCCGCCCTCATGCGCCCGGACTCGGTGGCCGGCGTGCAGGCGCTCGTTCGCACTGCTGCAGGACGCGGCCAGCGTGTACGGGCGGTCGGCACCGGCCACTCTTTCGTGCCGTTCTGGACGGACGACCTGATCGTATCCCTGGATGCCCTGTCGGGCGTGATCGAGGTGGACCGCTCGCTCGGTCAGGCGACCATTGCCGCAGGCACCAAGCTGCATGACCTCGGGCCGCTGTTGTGGGCCGAGGGGCTGTCGCTGCCGCAGCAGGGTGACATTGATCGTCAATCCCTTGCGGGCGCTATCTCGACAGGTACGCACGGCACTGGACCCACGCTGCCAAGCCTGTCCAACTACGTGCGCGCACTGCGGCTGGTGACTGCGGACGGAGAGGTTCGGCGCCTCACGGCCGCTGCGGATGGAGCCCAGTTTGCTGCCGCGTGCGTGGCCCAGGGTACGTTCGGCATTCTGGTCGATATCACGCTGGCCCTGGACACGGCCTTCAATTTGCACGAGCGAACGTGGTCCTGCTCCTTTGATGCGTGCGCGGCAACCTGGGTCGACGAAGTCGCGCGTAATCGTCACTTCGAGTTTTTCTGGACTCCAGCCGGCGACAGCTGCGAGATGAAGACGCTGAACAAGACCGACGCCCCGACGGCAAAGCTGGGTGAACGCGAGTACATCGCCCCGGCCTGGCAGGCGTTTCCGAGCGATCGCGATATCCGGTTCAACGAGATGGAATATTCAGTACCGGCGTCTTCGGGTTGGGAGTGTTTGCTCGAGCTGCGCGCGATGATGCTGCGCGACTTTCCTCGGCTGCCCTGGCCCATCGAGTTTCGCACGCTGGCGGCGGATGCGCTGCCGCTCAGCCCAGCGAGCGGCCGCGACACGGTGACCCTCTCGGTGCACCAGGGCGCCGAACGGGATTGGCGGCCCTTGTTCGACTCGGCAGAGGCGATCTTTCGCAATCATCGGGGCCGGCCGCACTGGGGCAAGCTGCATTCGCTCGCCGCGTCGGATCTGCGCGCGCTGTATCCCGAGTTCGAATCATTCCGGGCGGCCCGGGCCACTTTTGATCCCGAGGGACGGTTCCTGAACCGGTATCTCGCGGATCTGCTCGACGCCCAGTTCGAGGCCTAGTCGAACGAGGCCTAGTCGAACGAGGCCTAGTCGAACGAGGCCTAGTCGAACGAGGCCTAG
>CAZVMA010000236.1:0-4979 GCA_964628545.1 uncultured Pseudomonadales bacterium
TGAAGATCCCTCGGAAGCCCGGCACCAGCTGAGCTACGAGCCCTACATCGGCGACCCGCTCGGCCGAACCTTCGAGCTGGGTATCAAGAAGGCGTTCTTCAGCAAATAAGTGCGCCGGCGGCGCCGGATCCGCCTTTCGGCCTGGGTCCGGTGCCGTGCTTCTGTGGAACAGTGTCCTTGCTGCGGCCGAGCGTCAGATCGCAGCGATCGTTTGGCTTGGCCCCGCCGTATCTCGCACCGCTAGCAGGTTTTTGTGTGCTGGTCGGCCTCACCCGCCGGGCGGGCATCGCGCCGGCTGTCCGTTCGCGTCTTCCACCACCCCATCCCCGTTGCTGTCCCGCGCCGCGCGCGCGCGGCCGGAAGGGGTCACGATCACGATTCTTGCCAGCGCAGCGGCCGAGGACACGGCGCAGTAGTGGAAGCTGCCGTTCTGCCAGGGCGTATGTCCGTTTGGCAGATACTGCAGGTAGGCGCGATTGCGGAACGCGCGCCAGTACACCCGTCCGGCGGCCATGGGCGGGAAACGGCGCAGTTCGGGCTCAGCCGGTTCGTGGCGGCCGTTGCCGTTGCTATCGATGAACAGCAGTGCGCCCAGATGCCAGCTGTCGCGAGCGCTACAGCCGGTGTTGGTGCCGGGATGATGACCCGAGCCTAGGCCGGTACCGGAGCTTGGACACAGCGTGACGCGCGCGTGCTGCAGGATGGCGCTGCTGCGCGCAAGCGCGAGCTGCCCCATCAGCTGATTGACCGCCAGCGTGCTGTCGCTCTGATCGCGCAAACTGCGCAAACCGGGCAGCGCCAGGGCGCCGAGTAGCGCGACAATCGCCAGCGTGACCAGCAGTTCCACGAGGGTGATTCCACGAGACGGCATGCCTCGCATTGAATCGCTGGGGCGCGAGGCCCGGTGTGCGCGTCCCGCTGATCGGCCGATCAGCCTGCGGCGTCTTCCGCCGCGAGCCGGGCGCGCTTAATTCGGTGCGAATACGGCCGGCAGCACGTCGTCCAGATGGTCCACCAGAATGAACTCGAGGCTGTCGCGCACTGCCGGCGGCAGTTTCCCGAGGTCGGACGCGTTGTCGCGCGGCAGCACCACCCGCCGCATGCCCGCGCGGTGTGCTGCCAGCACCTTCTCCTTAATGCCGCCCACCGGCAGCACCAGGCCGGACAGCGTGAGCTCGCCGGTCATCGCCACGTCTGCGCGTACCGCCGTATGCCGGTAGGCGGAGATCAGCGCCACGGCCATGGTGATGCCTGCCGACGGGCCATCCTTGGGCACCGCGCCCTCCGGCACGTGCACGTGTATCCCTTGGCTCTCGATCGCGGCTCGGTCGAGCCCGAGTGATGCGGCGGCGGACCACAGGTAGCTGCGCGCCGCGCGGGCGGACTCCTGCATCACCTGACCCAGGTGACCCGTGAGGGTGACCTTTTCGTCCTTGCTGGTCAGCGTGGCCTCGACGTACAGCACGTCCCCGCCCACCTCGGTCCAGGCGAGCCCTGCAGCCACACCGGGTGTCAGCACCGGACGGATCGGATCGCGTAGATATTTCTCGGGGCCGAGCAGGGCAACGGCCGCGTCGGGACCGATGGTGCCGCTGTGCGTGAACTCGCCGCTGACCACTTGGCGCGCACGTTTTCGCGCCAGACGCCCGAGCGTGCGCTCGAGGTCCCGCACGCCGGCCTCGCGCGTGTAGCGGCGTGTCAGCAGCAGCAGCGCGGCGTCATCGACGCTGAACTGCTCGTCCGAAAGTCCGGCTTGGGTGCGCTGTCGGGGCACCAAGTACCGGCGCGCGATGGCCAGTTTCTCGTCGTCGCTGTAGCCGGATAATTCCAGCACTTCCATCCGGTCGAGCAGCGGGCGGGCGATGCCGTCCAGCGTATTCGCCGTGGTGATGAACAGCACGCCGGACAGGTCGTAGGGCAGATTCAGGTAATTGTCGCGAAAATCCCGGTTCTGCGCGGGATCGAGAATTTCCATCAGCGCTGCGGACGGATCGCCGCGAAAGTCGCGCCCGAGCTTGTCGATTTCGTCCAGCATCAGCACAGGATTCATGACGCCTGCGCGTCGCACGCCCTGAATGATGCGGCCAGGCAGCGCCCCGACGTAGGTGCGGCGATGGCCTCGGAGCTCGGCCTCGTCGTGCAGCCCGCCCAGCGATATGCGCTCGAACTTGCGCCCCATAGCGCGCGCGATCGATTGACCGAGCGACGTCTTGCCGACGCCCGGCGGCCCAACGAGGCACAGGATCGGCGCGCTGGCGTTCGGGTTCAGGCGCAGAACGGCGAGCGACTCGAGAATGCGGGCCTTGATGTCCTCGAGTCCGTAGTGATCTTCGTCCAGCACCTCGGCCGCATGCGCAAGATCGAGGTTGTCGGTCGTGCGCTGATGCCACGGCAGCTCGGCGACCAGCTCCAGGTAGGCGCGTGCCACCTGATAGTCCGCCGCGCTGGCGGTGAGTCGCGCCAGGCGGCGCAGCTCGCGCTCGATCTCGGGCTTCAGCGCCTCCGGCAATCCCGCGCCGTCCAGCGCTGTCCGCAGCTCTTTCAGGTCCTCGTCATCCGATTCCCCGAGCGCCTGCTCGATGGCCCGTTTCTGCTGGCGCAGCACGTGTTCGCGCTGCTGCTGATCCATGCCTTCGCGCGCCTGCTCCGAGATCTGGCGGCGCAGTTCGGTGACGCGCAGTTCCTGGCTCAGGATGCGGTGCAGCGACTCAAGCAGTGCGCGCGTGGTGGCGCATTCAAGCACCGCCTGTTCCTGCTCTGGCGACAGATTCGCGAGCGAGGCAATGCGGTACATCTGCGTCACTGGATCGGGCAGGGACCCGACCAGCTGCTGGTAGATCTGGGTGCCGTTTTCCGGGTCGAACAGGCGCGCGATGCGCTCTGCCAGGTCGAGGTTTTCGCGCAGAAGTGCAGTGACTGCATCCTGCTCGGACTCGGGCACGTCCATTGACAGGTCGGGCAGGGCTTCGGTGACGACCCGAAGATGCTCGTCCTCGACGTGTGCCGCCCCGAGCCGCACCCGGCTGATGCCTTCGACCGCAATCTGTGCGCCCTGATCGCGCTGCTCCATCCGGGTGATGCGCACCAGCGTGCCGACGTCGTGCAAACCGCTGCGTTCGGGCTGATCGGTGCCGACATCGCATTGGGCAACGGCGATCAGGGTGCGGTCCCCGGCCATTGCGTCGGCCAAGGCGGCCAGCGACATGGGGCGACCAACGGCCAGTGGCGCCGTCAGGCCGGGATAGACCACCGTGTTTCGCAGCGGCAGAACCGGGAATGTCTTGCGTTTGCGAGCCATTCAGGCGTGCACAAAGGGCGTCACGCGGACACCGCGAGACCCTGCGCGCGCGCAGCCGCGAGGCGCAAATCCTCTGGGGTACCCAGCATCTGTCGGTTGTACCCCACGCGCTTGAACCAGTAGTGCAGGCCGACCAGATCGGTAAAGCCCATGCCGCCGTGCACCTCGGTCGCGGTCTTGGCCACGGCCTTGCCGACCTCCGAGAGATGCGCTTTGGTGTGGCAGGCCACCAGATGCGCTTCCTCCGGCATGTGGTCCAGCGCGTGTCCGGCGTACCAGATCATCGATCGGCAGGGCTCGAGCGCGGCCGCCATCTCTGCGCACATGTGCTTGACCGCCTGGAACGAGGCGATCGGGCGATTGAACTGCTCGCGCTGCAGCGCGTAGGCAACGGCTTGATCGAGCATCTGCTGCGCTGCCCCCAGGGTGTCTGCAGCCAACATGACGCGCAACACATCCAGGAGACGCTCGAGCGTGGCCGGATCGTCCGACAGCAGCTGCGCGGGCGCGTTGCTGCACACGAGGCGCGCGGTCTGGCGCGTGCGGTCGATCGTGTCGAACCGGATGACGTCCAGACCGGCGGCGTCGCCGGCAACCAGATACAGGCGCCCGGCGTCGTCGGCGACCAGATAGTGGTCCGCCGGGCTGTCCATTGCGAAATGCACCGTGCCGGTCAAGCGACCGTTGTTTGCCGTCAGCGTCGCGTCTGCCCGTCGACCCACGGCGTTTGCCAGCGCAAGGCCAATGCGCGCTTCGCCCGCCGCCGCAGCGGCGAGCAGCGTGTCGGCAGCGGCATGGCCAGGGGCGTGCCGCAGCGCAATCGGCAGCGCCACGGCGCTGCCAAGAAACGGAGACGGCGTGGCGCGGTAGCCCAGTTGCTCGGCGACGAGCGCGGCGTCGAGGCAGGTCAGCCCGACACCGCCCGCGCTCTCGGGCGCCAGCAGTGCAGGAACGCCGAGCGAGGCGAGCCCAGCCCAGATGTCGCGGTCGTCGCCGTCCTGCGCGAATCGGCGGACCCGGTCCAGCGGTGCGGCATCGGCCAGATAGCGCTTGACGCTGTCGGTCAGCAGCGTCTGTTCACCGGAAAGTCCGAATTCCATGATGCCCCCTCAGCCCGCGCGCTCGAACTTGGGTTCCTTCGGCATGCCGAGCCCGCGTTCGCTGATGATGTTCTTCTGAATCTGGCTGGTACCGCCCCCGATGATCAACCCGAGGAAGTACATGTATTGATACTGCCAGGAGCCGTGATCGCGCTTCAGCGGGTTGTCGCCGTAGGCCAGGCCGAACTCGCCCATGATGTCGATCGCGAGCCCCTCCAGCGCATGCCGCAGTTCGGTGCCCTCGAGCTTGGTGATCATGCGCGCCAGGCTGGCGTCCGCCTTGTTCAGCCGTGCCGACAGGACGCGCAGGTCGTTGTAGCGCAGCGCCATCATGCGGCCCTGCAGGCTCATCAGACGATCGCGGTAGACCGGGTGGTCGATCAGCCGCTGACCGTTCACGGTCTCCACCTTCATCAGCTCGACCAGCGCGTTGAAGCGGGCCAGCGTGGCGTCCGGGTTGCCGAGCGAGTCGCGCTCGTGGCCAAGAATGCTGTTGGCGACCAGCCAGCCGTCGCCGCGACGGCCGACGATTTGGTCTTTCGGCACCCGCACGTCGGTAAAGAACACCTCGTTGAAGTTCG
>CAZVMA010000237.1:0-348 GCA_964628545.1 uncultured Pseudomonadales bacterium
CGCATGAATGACTCACACCGTGTCTACCCCGGAGACGGCATCGCCCCACTCAGCTCCATCCTGCAACTGCTTGCAGGAAAAGCACGCACCATCACACTGTCTCTTGAACTGTTCAACCCGGGATACTGGCAGCAGGATGCCGCAGTCGTTGCCGCTGAAGGGCTCAAAAAGATGCAGGCGGCCGTGAAGGCCGCCGGCTTCTGAAATTCACGTCCGATGCTCACCCGTCAGTTGCCGCTCACAAAAAAGTCAATCCACATCACAAAGACCAGCAACGACAGCAGAAACACCATGCCCGCCGCATGAGCCCAGTTGATCACGGTGATACTGGGCTTGCGGCGAGTTATG
>CAZVMA010000237.1:358-4973 GCA_964628545.1 uncultured Pseudomonadales bacterium
ACCATGTGACCACCGTCCAGAATCGGAATCGGCAGGAAATTCAGAATCGCCAGGTTGATGCTGAGTATCCCCAGAAACACCAGCAGCTCCACAAAGCCGCGTTCCGCTACCTTGTAGGCAATCTTGGCTATCCCCACCGGCCCGCTCAGTGATTCCATGTCCACTTCACGACCAACCATCTTCCGCAGACTGCGATAAATCGAAAACGCGACCTTCCGAGTTGTCGCAAGACCCAGCGTCAAAGCCTCAGGCAGAGACTGCGCCCGCAACAGCACGCGCTCGTTCTCCCAGATCTCCGGGTTGAATCCCCGCACCCACAGGAACCAGTCATCCTCCAGCTCCAGCTCCTGCAACGTTCGAGTCCCGGTGGTCTTGCCATCCTCAAAATGCAGCACAAGCTTGCGCCCCGGAGCCCGCTGGAGCTGATCAAAGGCCCAGGCCCAGTTTGGCTCAGCTTCCTCCGCTGTCGCGTTCTCGCCGGCAGCCAATGGCAGCTCCACAGGAGTCTCAGCGTTGCCCCACGCATCAGGCTTGCCAGTACCAGGTTCCCGATGCAGCAATTCAATCTTTGTAATCTTCGTCAACTGCGACAAACCACCCAGCTTCTCAACCTCAGAACCCGGCAGAATCTTCGCAATGTAATTCTGCACCTGATAACCCAGGCCGATCGATGGAATCGTCAGCGGAGATGTACTGCTGTCAGGACTTTCCATCCAGCCCGGCAGATCAGCATTCGGAACCAGCTCACACTGCCCCTCCACTGTCCCCCCGCTCGTCGCCCGCGAATACATCACAGTGACCGTCTGACCGCCCTTCCGCCCGAAATACACCGGCAAACTCAGCGGATCAATGTCCTCACCCGGCTTCAGTCCATCCACAGCACGGATCGTGTCCCCAACCTTCAGACCAGCCTGCGCGGCCGGGGAATTGCTCTGAATCGCACGAATCGGACCCATCGCCATCCAGAATCCCAGTTTCCTGACCGGCTGACGAGGCACGCGGATCCGGACAACCGTCGGCTTCCCATCTGCCGACTTCCGCTCAACCAAATACACCATCTCGCGGTCAGCATACGTCGCCAGAACTCTACGCAAATCCGCAATCAGTCGCACCGGCTGTTCCGGAATCTGTTCCCCGGCAGCATCCGAGGATTCCCCCTGCGGCTGCAAACCAACAATGCGATCGCCCGGCAGAAACGCCTCCGAAGCCTTTTCAATCGCCATCCCGGCATCGGCAATCCGCACAGGATCGTGAATCTGACCAATCTCTGTGGTGACAGCTGGAATCACACCTATCGAACGACCCGGAGAAGCTTTTACAGGAGTCAGCACAATCGGATTCGGCAGAGCCTTCCCGCCACGATCCACATTGATCTTCAGATCACCGGATGACAGCAAAATGGCTTCCTGCAAGTCCACAAAACTGCGGATCGGTTCGTCGTTCACCGCTGTCACGCGATCGCCGGCCCGCAGTCCAGCCTCCCACGCCGGAAACCCAGCCCGCACACCGCCCACAACCGGTGCCGGCTCAAGCACACCGTTCCAGTAACCAATCGCAAAAAACAAAAAACCCGTGGCGACGTTCATCAGCACTCCCGCTGATATGATCGGCATCCGCTGCGGCACCGTCCTCGAACTGTAAGACCGAGGATTCTCGGCAATTTCGGAACTGGTCATCTGATTGGGGTCCATGTCGTCCTGCCCCAGCATCTTCACGTATCCACCCAGCGGCAGCACCGACAGAGCATACTCAGTCTCGCCACGCTGATGACTCCAGATGATCGGTCCAATCCCGATGCTGAACCTCTCAACGTGCACGTTGCACCACTTCGCCACCGCAAAGTGTCCCAGCTCGTGAAAGAAAATCACCATCCCCAAACCAAAGACAACCGCCAGGATCGTCTGCAGCTCGCCCAGAACCGACCAGACGGCGCCAGCCGCCAGCGGCATGTAATTCAAGATTTCCACCTGCGTGCTTCCTCTCGCGCCCAGTTGTCAACTGCCGTCAGCTGCTGCAACGTCGGTACGGAATCGTAATTATGGTGGCCCAGTATATCCTGAACCAGCCTCGTAATGCAGAGAAAATCCAGCTTTCCCTGCAGAAATCTCTCCACCGCGACCTCGTTCGCCGCGTTCAGCACCGCACCACACGTCCCACCACTCGCCGCTACCTCAAACCCCAGCCGCAACGCCGGAAATGCCTCGAAATCAGGCGGCAGCAACTGCAATGTCTGAGGTATCGACCAGTCCGTTCGCTTCGTCGGACCACTCACCCGCTCCGGGTACGTCAGAGCATACTGAATCGGAAGACGCATGTCCGGAGGCGACATCTGAGCAATCACCGAACCGTCTTCATACTCCACCAGCGAATGCACCAGAGACTGCGGATGCACACACACCGCCAACTGCTCGCGAGTCAGCCCGAACAGCCACCTCGCCTCTATAATCTCCAGCGCCTTGTTCATCATCGTCGCCGAATCCACCGTAATCTTCGGCCCCATCCGCCACGTCGGATGCTGCAACGCCATCGCCGGCGTCACTCCCGACATCTGCTCTCGACTCCAGCCCCGAAACGGACCGCCACTGGCCGTCAATATCACCCGGCGAACTTCAGCGCGACGACCACTCTGCAAACACTGAAAAATCGCACTGTGCTCGCTGTCCACAGGGATGACCTGAGCACCCGTTTCACTGGCACGCTGCATCAGCAGACCACCAGCCACCACCAGCGACTCCTTGTTCGCCAGCGCCACACGCTTGCCCGCATCCACCGCTGCCCACGCCGCCGGCAGCCCCGCTGCCCCCACCATCGCACACACGACCGTCCCCGTCTCCGGATGACGGATCAACTCGTCCAATGCCGCAAAACCTCGATAACTTCGAATCCCCGACGAAACCGCAGGCAAAGCCACCTGATCACTGCCCAGAACCACCCATTCCGGACGAAACTCCGAGGCCTGCTCACTCAGAAGCTCCCGGTTCTGCCACGCCGCCAGTCCCGTCACGCGCAGCCGACCACCAAGATGCCGGATTACGTCCAGACAACTGGTGCCAATCGAGCCGGTCGAACCCAGCAATGCCACTCCACTCGCAGGACTCAAGCAGTTCGTCTTTCTCTTGCGATTGACTGTTTATCAGCACGGAACCGAACGCAGTGTAACCATTGCCCGCCCAAGTGGGAAACCCGGATTCTCAACAGCACCCATTCCCCTGGCATTGCCCCCCCGGCCGTTTCTGCCACAATTCAGCCCGCGCCCCGCAATTGATTCCTGTCTGTTTCAGCGAAAATACCCCATGCCTGCCTCCCGATTCCTCCTCCACAACTCGTTCACAGCGCCAAAACTCGCCTGCCTCGCGCTCGCCGCCCTGGCCGGTTTCCACTCCGCCTCCCTCACCGCAGCCGAAAAAACGCCCAATATCGTACTCATTTTCATGGACGATATGGGCTACGCCGATCCATCGCCCTTCGGCGGCGACCCACAACTCACACCACACCTCGCAGAACTCGCCGCACGAGGACGCCGCTTCACCGATTTCTACGTCGCTCAGGCCGTCTGTTCTGCTTCGCGGACCGCCCTGCTGACCGGCTGCTACAACGTCCGAGTCGGTATCCAGGGAGCCCTCGGACCGCAAAGCCGCATCGGTATCAACCCGGACGAAACCACACTCGCGGAAATCTGCCGACAAAAAAACTACGCCACCGCCTGCTTCGGCAAATGGCACCTCGGACACCATCTCCCCTTCCTGCCTCTCCAGCACGGCTTCGATCAATACTTCGGTCTGCCCTACAGCAACGACATGTGGCCCTTCCATCCGGAAGTACGACAACTGCCGATGGAAGAACGACTGAAACGCTGGCCGCACCTGCCGCTGATCGAAAATAACACCATCATCAATCCCGCAGTTTCCGCCGCCGATCAGACCGAACTCACCCGACTCTGCACCGAGAAAGCCACCGCCTTCATCGATCGCTGCGGAAATCAACCTTTCTTCCTCTACCTGCCGCACTCCATGGTCCACGTGCCACTCTTCGCCGGCAGCAGCTTTCAAAATCGCAGCGGCAAAGGCCTCTTCGCCGATGTCCTGATGGAAATCGACTGGTCCGTCGGGCGGATCGTCGAAACACTCCGCAAAAACAATATCGAAGACAACACACTCATCATCTTCACATCCGACAATGGCCCCTGGCTCAGCTACGGCGACCACGCCGGATCCGCAGCACCACTGCGCGAAGGCAAAGGCACCATGTTCGACGGCGGCTGCCGCGTACCCTGCATCATGACCTGGCCCGCTCAGATTCCGCCAGGTACCGTCTGCCGAGCTCCCGTGATGACCATCGACATCCTCCCAACCGTGGCCGAACTGCTCAATACCGAACTGCCCAAAGCACCCATCGATGGTCTCAGCATCCGCAATCTGCTCGTCGGACCGGAATCCGACCAGTCACCGCACGAAGCACTCTGGTTCTACTGGGGCAATGAACTGCAGGCCATCCGCTCCGGACGCTGGAAACTGCCCTTCCCGCACGATTACCGCACGCTGCAGGGAGTCCCAGCCGCGACCGGAGGAATCCCAGCCAGTTACAGGACAGCCCGGATCGAAGAATCACTGTTCGA
>CAZVMA010000238.1:0-4695 GCA_964628545.1 uncultured Pseudomonadales bacterium
CTGATCAGGGCGACTTCGATGATACCGGCGTGAATCGCGGCCAGCGCGTGGTGCACGTGCATTTCAAACGAGCAGCCGCCAACAGCGGTGGTGTCGATGTATTTGGGCTGAATGCCCAGGTGCTCGCAGAGCTCGGTACTCCAACCAGCGGAGAACACGCCATCGATCTGGCTGATCGGGATGCCCGTCTGGCCGCACACGTTGCGAATGGCCTGAATATGCAGTTCGAGAGACGTGATGGGTTCGGCAAGGAAGCCGATCTCGTCTGCCTCGGCGGCGCCGACGATGGCTGCAGCCTTGTACAGGATGCCCGGCATGGCTCAGTCCTCCACCACGCGCCAGAACGGAATGTGCGTCTGGTCGTCGGCCGGTTCGAACTCAACGCGCACTGGCGCGCCGATGCGGATTGTTTCAGGCGCAGCAGGGTCGACGCCGCGCAGGACCGTCAGCATCCGGTCGCCTTCCTTCAGGTCGATGTACGCGGAAACAAACGGCACGGCCTTCGACCATCCGCCAAAGGCGCCGTACTGCACCGCGAAGCTGTAGACCGTGCCCTCCCCGCTGGCCTCGATCCATTCGATGCGCTCCGAGTGGCAATGTGGGCACAGGTGGCGCGGATACCAGTGCACGCGGTTGCAGTCGCAGCATCGCGGCAGCATCAGGCGCCCGGCTCGGGCGCCGTCCCAGAAGGGGGCCGTGTGCGTGCCGCGGACGGGAATAGGTTTGTCATAAGCCATCGGGACTGTCGTCTCGCGGGTTAACGTCAAGAATGATCACATTTAAGTCGGCGCGTGTCCAGCTGCACGACTCAATCGATCACGCACTGCCAGCCAGTGTGGCGCATCGGGCGTCTCGGCGACGGCAATGGCCCGCAGTCCGGCAGCGTCCAGCGCATGCATGGCGGCATACAGACCCGCGGCGTAGGCGGCCGCATCCGGGCCCAGATCGATCGCGGGACCCGCCGTCGCGAAGCCGTTGCCGCAAAAGATCCAGCCGATCCCCGGGTCGTCCGGCGGGTAGGGCGGTTGGCCGCTGTACGATCGGGCTGGTGTGTTCGGCGCGTAGTGGCGTCGATGTTGCCCCGGTGCGCGGATGCTGCCGTTGTTCTGCTGCACTGGCGCACCCAGCACCGCTGATAGCGCTTCAACCGTAATCATGCCGGGTCGCAGCAGCACAGCATCGGCGTCCTGGCACAGGGCCACGATGGTGGACTCAACGCCGACCCGGCACGGGCCGCCATCCAGAATCAGCAGGTCGCTGTCGGGAAACTGCTCCGCCACATGGGTGGCTTGAGTAGGGCTGATCTGCATGAACCGATTGGCAGACGGGGCAACCACGGCTCGCCCCAGTCGATGCAGTAGCTCCAGGCAGACAGCGTGGTCCGGCATGCGCAGCGCCACGGTGTCCTGTCCGGCCGTGATTTCACGCGACACGTCGGCGCGCGCGTCCAGCACCAGAGTCAGTGGGCCGGGCCAGAACGCATCCAGCAGGCGCAGCGCACCCGGCGCGACATCCAGCGCCCAGCGCGGCACCTGGTCTGCTGCACCGACGTGCACGATCAGAGGGTTGGAAGCCGGCCGCTGCTTCAGCTGGAACACGGCCGCAACGGCCGCCGGCAGATCGGCGCGCGCTGCGAGTCCGTACACGGTTTCGGTGGGAATGGCCACCAGCCCCCCCGTCTCCAGTCTGCGGACAGCGGCTTCGATATCGGTGGTGATGACGGGTGGCATGGCGCGTTCGCGGTGGGAGCTGCAGTGTAGGTGAGGTCAGGCGCGACTGCCGAGTGGTCGCAGCACCAGGACCAGCGGAATGGCTAGCAGCGTCATCGCGACCATCAGCCGGAAGTCCTGCAGATAGCCCAGCATCAGGGCCTCGCGCTGCACCAACTGGCTCAGCACTTCGAGTCCGGCCAGAGTGCCGCGCTCGCCGGGCAGCAGCAGATCGGGTGAGCCGAGGACGGGATTATTGATGTTGACCTGTTCGACCAGCAGGGCTCGGCTCTCCTTGGTGTAGACCGCGAGGGCGCCCATCAGGATGGATACGCCGACGCTGCTGCCGATGTTGCGCGCCAGGCTGTAGAACGCGGAACCGTCCGATCGCTGCCGCATGGGTAGCGTTGCGAACGCCATGGTGCTCATGGGCACAAATGTGAACCCGAGCCCGAACCCCTGCAGCAGGCCGGACTGCATGATCATCCACGGCGTCACGTTGTGGTCGAACAGCGTCATTTGCCAGAGGGCGACGGCGACGCAGGAGAGCCCGAACACGATCAGGTGGCGTGGGTCGAAGCTGCCCACCAATCGGCCGACCACGGCCATCGCGATCATGGTGCCGACGCCGCGCGGTGCCATCAGCTCGCCGGCGGTCAGCACCGGGTAGCCGAGTAGGCCCTGCATGAAGGGCGGCAGAATCGCCATGGTCGCCATGAGATTCAGGCCGATGATAAAGCCGAGCACGAGACTGAGGGCAAAATTCCGGTCGCGAAAGATCTCGGGGTTCACGAACGGACGCTCCTGAGTCAGCAGCTGGACGACGAACAGGTAGCTGCACAGTACGACCAGAAACGCTTCCACCTGGATCTCGGTCGACTGGAACCATGACAGACTGTTGCCCCGGTCGAGCATCAGCTGCAGCGCGCCCATGGCAACCGACAGGTAAAGGAATCCGGCGAGATCGAAACGGCGGCCACGATCCTCGCCTGAACCGTCGGTGATGCTGATCCAGATGCCGGTGAGCGCCAGCGCACCCACGGGCAGGTTGATGAAGAACACCCAGCGCCAGCTGAGATACTCGGTGAGCCAACCGCCAAGTGTGGGGCCGATAATCGGACCCAGCATCACGCCGACGCCAAAGATGGCCATACCGCGGCCATAAGTGCCTGGCGAATAGGCGTCGAGGATGCTGGCTTGTGCGAGCGGAATCAGTGGTGCACCGAACGCGCCCTGCAGAATTCGGAACGCGACCATTTCTTCGAGGTTGACGGCAAGTCCGCACGCCATGGAAGTGATCACGAATCCGGACACCGAGCACAAGAACAGGCGTCGCCGCCCGATGCGGTCCGCGAGAAAGCCTGCGAGCGGCGTGCTGATCGCGGACGCCACGATGTAGGACGTCAAGATCCACCCGGCCTGCTCTTGGGTCATGGCAAAAGTGCCCTGCATTTGCGGCAGGGCGACGGCGGCAATCGTCGAGTCGAGGCTGTAGACAATGGTGGCCAGCATGATGCTGGCCATCATCAGCCGCGGCCGCGGGTGCATGTTGGCCGTCATCAATGCGGATCAGTTCGGCAGCAGGTCGCGCCATGCGCGTGCGTGACCGGTATCTACCGTCACCTCGCTGCTCATGCCGGCACGCAGCGGTGGCGCATCCTGGCTCTGCTCCAGCGCGATGCGTACAGGCACGCGCTGCACGATCTTCACCCAGTTACCGGTGGCGTTCTGTGGCGGCAGCAAGGCGAATTCCGCGCCGGTCGCCTCGCTGACGCTGTGCACGCTGCCGCGCCAGACCTGCCCGGGATAGGTATCGATGCTGACTGTGGCGGACTGACCTTCGCGCAGGTAGGTCAGTTGTGTTTCCTTGAAGTTGGCTTCGATCCACATGTTGCTATCGGCCACCAGCGCCATGGTGGTGATTCCCCGTTCGGCGTAGTCGCCGGGTTCCGGGCGATTGATCACGACCCCGTCGAACGGGGCTTTAATGGCCGTACGCTCGAGATCGAGCAGCGCCTGAGACCGCTCAGCGAGTGCGGCCTGATAGGCCGGATACCATTCGACCGGCGCATCCACGTCGCCTGCGAGTCGCGCCAGCAGCGTAGCGGCTTCCTGCTTTGCGACCGCGATTTGTTGCTCGGCGCTAGCCAGCGCGTAGGCCGCTGTGTCCAGATCCTCGGCGCTGCCGAGATTACGCTGGCGCAGGCTGGCCTGGCGCGCGTGCTGGGTTTTTGCATAGTCGACCGAGGTCTGCAGTTCGTCGATCTGGGCCAGCGCTCGGTGGTAAGCCTGTTGGTCGGCCGCGATCTGAATGCCGGCTTGCGCCAGGGCGGCTTCGGCGCGGGATACGGCAATGCGGAATGAATCATCGCGCAGCTGATAGAGCGTGGTGCCTGCCTTGACGTGTTGGTGTTCCTCGACCAGAACCGACTGTATGGCGCCTGACACTTCGGGCGCGATGTTGACCACGTGGCTTTTGACGTAGGCATTTTCGGTGGCGACCAGCCGGCCTGCGTGTACCCAGGCGTTCAGCCCGGCGGCGACTGCGATTGCGGGCAGCACGATCATCAGGATGGTTCGGCGCAGCCAGAACGGCTTCGGCGGCAGCGCCTTTGCGGTGGGATTGGCCGCCACTGGAGCGGAGGGGGGTGGATCAGAGGCGCTCGTCGAAGCAGCTTCGTTTCCGGGGGTAGATGCGACCGCGGCAGCCGCGGCAGAAGAAGAACCGGTCATCTTGGGATGCTCAGAGGGGCCGATTGTGGGATCAAGCGTCGAGGTCGTGCGGCGACCCGGTCTCGTTGTGCGCGCTGATATCGCGCCCGTCGACGCGGCTATCGTGCGCCGTTTCTGACCGAGCCGGAGGAGGCGGCCGATTGGTCTCAGCGAGGTTCCCCTTCACCTTTTCGAGCAGCGCCTGCAATTGCTCGCGTTCTTCAAGCGTCAGCCCGGTCACGGCAGTTTCGGTAATCGTCCCGCCAATCACGGC
>CAZVMA010000238.1:4705-4957 GCA_964628545.1 uncultured Pseudomonadales bacterium
TAGCTTTTTGAGGAGGCTTCGGCCGGCGTCCGTCAGGTAGAGCTTCTGTGCGCGCCGATCAACGGGGTTAGCCTTTCGTTCCACCAGCCCAGCGTCGGATAGCCGGTCGACCTGCCGCAGCAGGGTGATCGGGGTCACCTCGATCAGTCGGGCGAGAGCCACCTGGCTGATGCCCTCGTGACGCGCGAGATATACGAGGGCACGAGCCTGCGCCAAAGTCAGCCCGGCCGACGCGGCGCGGGCGTTGAAGCG
>CAZVMA010000239.1:0-2726 GCA_964628545.1 uncultured Pseudomonadales bacterium
CATGTCCTCGACCGAGTCGATGGCGACGCCCGCCATGCCGACGTCGCCGCTGACCCGAGGATGATCCGAGTCGTAGCCGCGATGCGTTGCCAGGTCGAAGGCCACCGAAAGCCCCTTCTGCCCCGCCTTCAGGTTCTCGCGATAGAAGGCGTTCGACTCCTCGGCGGTGGAGAAGCCCGCGTACTGACGGATGGTCCAGGGCCGGTTGGCGTACATGGTGGCGCGCGGACCGCGCACGAAGGGCGCAAAGCCGGGCAGCGTGTCGAGATGGGCGATCGCATCCAGATCGTCGGCCGTGTACAGCGGCTTGATCTCGATGCCCTCGGGAGAGCGCCAGGTCAGCGATGCGAGCGGCTCTTTACCCAGCTCTTTCTGCGCCAGAACGTCCCAGTCTGCGCGAGTCTTGCGTGCGTCTGTCATGAATCGAGTTCCCTTCGATGGCGTGGAGGCGGGCATCACGGCGGATGCAGGGCCAGAACGGCCAGGCCGCGCGGATTATAGCAACGTCGGTCCGGCGGCGGCGTGTGTTGGTGACCGCCGTGAATCACCGTAGACTGCCGCATGGGGTTGTACAGGGAGGAGCGACCATTGGCTAACGTCGGACCCGCGTCGGCACAAAAGCGCGCAGCCGCCATCGTCGGCATTCACGAATATCCGTCTCGCGACGTCGAAGGCAGCGTCAATCCGCTGCAGATCAAAGCCGAGTGCGCCGCCCGCGCCCTTGCGGATGCCGGTCTCGGCTGGGCCGACGTCGACGCCATCTACGACGCGGGCGAAGCCGGCGCGATGTCGGGCTTCACCATCAGCGAGTACTTCGGCATTCGCCCGAGCGTGATCGATACCACCAACGTGGGCGGCAGCTCGTACGAATACCACGCAGCGCACGCGGCGCGCGATATCGCCTCGGGCAAGGCCCGCGTCGCGCTGCTCACCTACGGCTCGACCGCGCACAGCAATATGCAGCGGATCGGCGTGGGTGGTCGCGGGCACGGCGGTCTCGGTCCAGCGGACAACATGGAGGTGTTCACCGGCATGACGCTGGTCGCGAACTACGCCATGGCGGCGCGCCGGCACATGCATCAGTACGGCACCACCAGCGAGCAGCTGGCCGAAATCGCCACCGCCACCCGCTATCACGCGATGCGTAATCCGGAGGCCGTGGCCGCAATGCGCGCGCTCGAGTTTCTGGATATCCGGGAGACCACCATCGCCGACGTCGTGAACTCGCGCATGATCGCCGACCCGCTGCATCTGCTTGAGTGCTGCATGATTTCCGACGGCGGCGGCGCCGTGGTGATCGCGGCCCCCGATGTTGCGCGCGACTGCCGACAGCGCCCGGTATGGATTCTGGGGTCGGGTGAGGCCACACGTTATCCCACCAGCGGCGGCGACATCACGATCAGCGCGGCGGCGCAGTCGGCGCCACAGGCATTCGGAGAGGCCGGTGTGACGCCGGCCGAAATCGACGTGGCCATGATTTATGACTCGTTCACCATCACCGTGCTGACCATTCTCGAGGACCTCGGGTTCTGCCCGAAGGGCGAAGGCGGCCGTTGGATCACCGGCGGCAAGCTCCGGGTCATCGGACGCGAGGTCGTGGTCGCGATCACCGGCGGCAAGCTCCGCTTCGACCAGAGCGGCGGACCGGCGTTGAACACCGACGGCGGCGGTTTGTCGTCGAACCATCCCGGCATGCGCGGCATCTTTTTGTTGATCGAGGCTGCGCGCCAACTGCGCGGCCAGTCGACGTCGCAGGTGCCTGACGCCCGGCTGGCCGTCGCGCACGGCAACGGCGGCATGCTGGGCACACGCCACTGCGCCAGCACCATCATTCTGGGGAGAGACTGATCATGGCCGACGCGAACCGCCCCCTGCCCTCGCTGGACGAACCCGATACCGCGCCGTTCTGGGCCGCCACGCGCGATCGCGAGCTGCGCTATCAGCGCTGCGCGAACTGCGGCACGGTGGTCTTTCATCCGCGGCGCCATTGCACCGGCTGCACCGATGGGCAGCTCGAGTGGCACACCGCCAGCGGTAACGGCACCTTGTACACCTTCAGCGTGGTGCGCCAGAGCTATCACCCGTTCTTCCGTCAGAAGGTGCCCTACGCCATCGCCTGGGTCGACCTCGACGAAGGTCCCCGGCTGCTCACCAACATCACCGGCGTCAGCGATCCGAATGCCGAACTACATTGCGGGCAGCGTGTGACGGTGGAATGGGAGCCGCACGAGAATCTGTGCATTCCTTTGTTTCGTCCGGCCTGAAGCCGGGGTCGCGCACGTGGGCTTTGACCTCACTCCGATTGGCCGCGTCGCGGCCGGACGCGAGCGCCCCGAGGACGATGGTTGGGGACAGGAGCGCGCCACGATAAAGCTCGACCCCAACCGTTTCGAGCCCGCGGCGCTCGCGGGGCTCGACACGTTCAGCCACGTCGAAATCATTTTCGTGTTCCATCAAGTGGCCCCGACCGACATCGAGTATGGCGCTCGCCACCCGCGCGGCCGCGCGGATTGGCCTCGGGTGGGCATATTTGCCCAGCGCGGCAGACATCGCCCCAATCGTCTCGGCGTATCGGTCGCGCGATTACTGCGCGTGGAAGGCCTTGCTCTCGAGGTCGAAGGTCTGGATGCCATTGCGGGCACGCCGGTCGTCGACATCAAGCCGGTGATGGCCGAATTCCTGCCTCGCGGTGCCGTTCGGCAGCCCGAATGGGCTACGGCGCTCAT